>JBBQML010000007.1:0-20156 GCA_038328885.1 Verrucomicrobiota bacterium
GCCGGCGCGGGGGCTTTCGCGGTAGAGCGAGCGTGCGACCAATTCCTTGCCCGTCCCGCTCTCGCCCTGGATGAGCACGGTGGCGTCGGTGCGGCCCACCCGGCGGATCAGGGCACGGAGACTCTCCAGGCCTGGGCTGGGCCCGAGCAGTTCGTGCCCGTTCTGTTCGTCCTCCTGGGTGAGCAGGCGGTTGACCTTGACCAACTGGGTGAACTCCTCCGCCTTCCGGAGCGTGATCTCGATCTGGTCCGCGGAGAACGGCTTGATCAGGTAGTCGAACGCGCCGTTGCGCATGCACTCGACCGCGGACTCGACGGATCCGAAGCCGGTCATGAAGACCACGAGGGCGTGCTGGGGTCGCTGCTTCACCAACCGGAGGAGATCGGTGCCCTCCCCGTCGGGCAGGCGCACATCGACGAACATCAGGTCGAAGCTGTCGCGGGCGAGCTGTTCCTGGGCGGCCGCGAGGGTTGCCACCGTGACGACATCGTAGCGCCGCTGGCGGAGTTGTTGCTCCAGGTTCTTGCGGACGATCAGGTCGTCCTCGAGGACGAGGATGCGCTCAATGGGCATGCGGGCAGCTCAGGAGGAGAGGTTCTTGACGTACCGCGCGGCGACGAGGTGGGGCCGCTGGCTTTGGGAGGTCGGCAGGTGTCCGGGCGGGAGGAGTCCGCGGCGGAGCAGGGCCTGCTCGTTTTCGCGGTCGAGCACGATGATCTTCATGATCAGGTTCTGGTTGCCGAGCAGGAGGCTCTCGACCCCCGGTTGGCGGGCGCGAGTCGAAGGGTCCAGTCGCTGCCAGGCTTCGCGGGTGCGGCGCAGCGCCTCGAGGGATTGCGCCAGGCGGGGCAGCAGTGCGGTCCGCTGGCGGGTGAACTCGGCGCCGTCGAATGGCCCGCTGTGGTTCAGGGCCTCGTTTTCGCGGCTAACCAAAGCCAGAACTTCCTCGCAGAGATCAAGATGAGCCTGAAGGTCGGGCGTCAGGCTGGCGCTCTCGGACGGCGCGGAACGAGGGTTCATAGCTGGTTGGGCGCAGGGTCGGCAACCCCGGGTGCCGGGGCGAGGATGGACCTCAGATCGCGCTGGGCAATCTCGGTTTTCTGCTGCCACTGCAGGTGGCTCTGTCGCCACCGGGCCATATCCAAGGTCGCATTCAGGCCGGGGGGGGCGTTGGTGCCGATCTCCTTTTCGAGCGCGAGGATGGAGCCATAGGCATCGGCCGCCTTGGCCGGTTGTTCGAGCCGTTCATAGGCGAGGCCGATCTGGTAACGGATGGGGCACTGCCAAGCCGGACTGGGGTTCAGGGTGAGGAGGCTCTGGTAGATCTCGAGGGCAGGGAAGAAATTTCCCTCCTTGTAGAGATGGTTGGCGATTTCGTTGCCCGTCCGCTGCTGCCAGTAGGCGAGCGTTTCGGGACGCTCCCGGGCCAGCGACTGCTGGGACTGAAGCAGTTTCAGGACCTCCTGCAGGGCCTCGTTGTTCCGGCCCAACTGTTTCAGAGCGCCGGCGAGGAAGAAGCGCACCTCAGCCTGTTCCTCGGAGGTGCTGGCGTACTTGGCAAGGAAGTCCTGGGCCTGACCGATGGTCTCGGAGTGCCTGCCCACGGCGGCCAGGCTCTGGATGTAGCGGTGTTGCACCCGGGGCCGGTTCAGGGCGGGGGATTCCTCCTTGAGCAAACGGGCGAAGGCGGCGGCGGCCTCCGCGTGAAGGTTCTGCTGAGCCAGGGTCTCGGCGATCTCAGCCTGCGCCTGTAGCACCAGCCTCCGATAGTAGTCGAACTGGTCGCTCTTCACCACCAGGGCGGAGGTCATCGTGGCGTAGAACTTGGCCATGGCCAGGTTCTGCATCCCAAGCTGCCGATAGATCAGGCCCTGACGCAGCAGGATCTCCGGGACGCTTACATCCTGCGGCCACCGGGTGAGATACTGGCTGAGCACCTGCAACGCCCGGGCGAGGTTGTTCTGCTCCTGCGCCATCAGGGCCAGTTCGAGCATCGCACCCTGCTTCATCTCCTCGGGCGCGTTTCCGGTCAGGACCGCGGCATAGTGCGGGGTGGCCTCTTCGAAGAGCTTGGCGTTGCGCAGGCTGCGGGCGCTGTCCAACCGGCGCTGAAATGCCGCGATCTCCGCGTCCCGTGCCGCGGACTGTCGCTGCTCGAGGTCCGAATGCAGCAGGTTCGTGGAGGCGAACAGCATTCTGGAGTCGCTCAGTACCTTTCCCGGCCCCTCTCGCGTGGGCGCGGCGCCGGTCGGAACCGAGAGGACCACGTCCGGGGTGCCACCCGGTGAGCCGGTCACGACGTCAGGGAGTGCAATCCCTGCCGGCTTGACCGCCGTTGATGGGACTGCCGGCGTGGCGAGCCCGGCGGTTTCGGCGGTGCCGTCGGTGCCCGCGGTGCCGGCGGTTGGCGGCGGCGGCGCCGCCAACGCTGCTGCCAGTGCTGCTGCGGGTGCGGGTACCGTCGAGGTCGGGCGCGCGGGAGGGGGCGGCTGGATTTCCGAGTGGGAAACCGGTCCGGTCCAGACCAGCAGGGCGGCAGTGGCCAGCCAGACCGGGGCGAATGCCATCACCGGGCCGGGGCGAGGGGAACCCAGGCTCCGGGCCTTCCAGTGGCGCGGTGACGTTGGCATGCAAAGGGGAGTATGCGGCGGGCGCTGGGGTCTACTGGGAGCGGTAGGTGGCGGAACTCGACCTTTGCCCGGTTGCCGTGGGCGGGATGAAGACCGGAACGCTCCAGGCGCCCCCGATGAAGTTGCTGCCGGCCGGTCGGAAGTACTCCGTCAGCATGGCTGGCGTCACGATGGCCTGCCTGGCCTCCGGGTTGACCAGCGGGTCTGCGAACGGCGGCCCGGGCTCCGTCACCGGCGGCTCCAGAGGTGGCGGCTCGGGCCCCAGGATGGGCGGGGTGCCGTCGCTGGTTCCGCCCGCCTTCGGTGGCGAAGTCGGTGGCGCGGGATCGGACATGAGCAGCGGGGGGAGGACGAAGTGGGGGAGCGGGAGGCTGTTGGTGCGCAGCAGTCGCAGGGGCATCGGGCCAAGGATCGGGAGATACGTGCCGCTGGCCGAGGTGGATCGGTGCGGGCGTGCCGTGGTGGTGCGCTCGCCGGGCGGGGGCCCGGCGGTGGCGGCATGGCCGAGGAAGGCGATGGAGGCCGCGACCCCCAGCCAGAGTGGCCGGCTAGCCCTCACGGGAGGCAGTTCCCGTGAACATGGACAGGGCTTCCTCATACGAACCTGCGAATTGCCAGTCCTTGGTTTCCTCGTAGTTCTTGCACTCCGCGCAGACGGCCTGGGAGCCAATCATCGTCAGGCGCACGCTGAGTTCCTGGCAGAGGCTGGTGACAGTGATGCCCAGCTTGATCAGGTTGACGTCGGCGTTGGTCAGCCGGCTCATGTCCATCAACAACCGGCCGAGCCCGGCGTCCACGCCCTCGGTCACCTTGGTGCGGAGGTTCAACGTGATGTCGTTGGCCACCAGGGGGCTGAAATTTGGTGGCAGTTTCAGCACGAGCACTCCGTCCTGGCTCACGAAATAGCGGTAGGAGGTGTCCAGGCTGAGCGCGCGGGTTACCTTGCTCTTGAGTTCCTCGATGTCGATCGGTTTGGTGATGACGCCGCTGAAACCCATTTGCTGGGCGCGCTGCTGTTCCTCGGTGGCCGTCTTCACACTGAGCGCGAAGATCGGGATCGACTTGGTCTTGATGGCGGCGCGCATCATCTGGAAGAGCATGAACCCGGCTCCTTCGGAGAGGGAGAGGCTCACGATGATCGCATCGGGCATCTGGTTCGTGCAGAAGTCGACCGCCTGTCCGGCCTGGGTCAGCCCGCTCAGGGTCCAGTTGGTGTCCGCCAGCCCCGCCCGGACCTGCTCGACGATCGCCGGTTTGTCGTCCACGAGGAGGATGTGGAGCGCGTCGTCATAGCGTTTGGTCTTGGTGGCGGCCTCGTTCTTGGCCTTCAGGTCGATGATCCGACCGACCCGTTCGACGACGAGTTCCTCCTTGAAGGGCTTGACCAGGTAGTCGCGGACCCCGAGGCGCGCAATCTTGAGCACGTTGTCGCGCCCCGCCTCGGCCGTGAGCATCACCACCGGGATGGCCCGGGCCACCGGGTCGGCCTTGAGCTTGTTGAGCATCTCGAAGCCGTCCATCACCGGCATGGTGTAATCCAGCAGGATGATGTCCGGCTTCTCCCGGTTCACCATGGCCAGGCCCTCGACGCCGTCCGCGGCCTCGAGGATCTCGCACGCGAAACTTTTGAACGCGCGCGCCACGATCATCCGGATCGTTTTGCTGTCATCGACGGTTAGAATCTTTGGTCCCATGGCTTGATGCGGGTCTACGGAGTCACTTGGCGGCGGGTGGATCCTGCAGAAGGATCTCCACCAGCAGGAAATCCTGGAGGCTGCGGAAGCTGAGCCGTTTCATCTGGGTGTGGCTCACCGCCTCGATCCCAAGATGGCTCCCGCGGACAATGGAGGGGATGGTCATGACGCAGACCACACCGCGGTCGGTGAGGCGGGATTTGACGTGACCGACGACCATGTTGGCGATTTCGCCCATGGCGTCGTTGATCAGGTCCTCCTCCTGGGGCTCGGCCTCGTCGAGACCCAGGAGCCCGCACGTGATCCGGCGGGCGAACCGGGTCGTGGTGTAGAGGTAGATCACCCCCGAGAGGGTTCCGGTGAAGCCGACCGCCCCAGCAATTTGGGGGGCATCGCCGAAGGAGCACTCCGTGAGGGGCACTCCGGTCATCTGCATGTTCAACATGGTCTCGAACACCGTGGTCACAGCGTTCTCCACCAGACTTTCCACCTTCGCGATCATCGAGTCCCTCATCGGCAGATCCTGCCGCCTCTTTAGCCGCGGAGTGCCCGGGAAAAAAAAGACCTGAGACAAAACTGCCCGTCCGGGTTCAACTTTTCCGTCGACGCGCCGATAAACCCGCTGAGAATGAGCGCCATGCAAGGGTCCGTCCCACCCGCGGGCCGAGTTCCGCTGGACCGCGGCGTCATTATCCAGCGGTTGGGGGAGTGCTCACTCCTGCCCTCGCTGAGCAGCATCAACGGGGTTCTGAGAGAGCTTTTGAACGCCGAGCAGCGCTACACCGCGCAGATATCCGAGGTCATCCGGCGTGACCCCAGCATGACCACGCGGATGCTGCGGCTCGTCAATTCGGTATATTACGGACTCTCCACCCCCGTCACCAGCATCGAGGAGGCGGTCTTCTACCTGGGGATCCGGCAGGTGCGGCAACTGGCGATGTCCACGCCCATCATCGAGGATCTGCAGAAGCTCTCGCGCCACCATCCTTTCCCCTGGAGGGAGTTCTGGCAGCATTGCATCGCCACGGCCATCCTCACGCGGGAGATCTCCGGAGCCATCCAGCCGGTCCAGGATGAGGTGGAGTACGTGGCCGGCCTCCTCCACGACGTCGGCCGCATCGTCATGGCCGCCGAGTTCCCGGAGGAATTCGCCGCGGTGTGCGTCCAGGCGGCGGATGACCACCGGGACCTCCGGGAGATCGAGGTGGAGATCCTGGGCATGGACCACTGCGAGCTCGGGGCGATCTACCTGGCGCACCACCGCCTGCCGGAGGCGATCGTCGAAGTGGCGCGATGCCATGCAGATCCGACCCAAGCCGCGGAGCACCGGCCGCTGGTGGCCTCGGTGCAGTTGGCGAACCATCTCGTCCGGCTGAACCGCATTGGGGACAGCGGGAATCCGGCGCCGGTGACCGAGGCGTCCTGGCTGGAGCTTCCGGGCTGGTCGATCGTTTTTCCGCGGCGATTGGAGGAACAGCAGGCGCTGCTCTACGCCGACTTGCGGCACAGTCTGGAGCGCCTCCCCCACATCCTCGACGGCATCATCTAGCGGAACGGCACGGAGCCGGCATCATGAATCAGGACCCTCGGACCGAAACGGCGGAGGAGAGACTGACGCCCAGAGCCTCCCGGCAGGTGGCCCGGAGGGAGGAAGAGGCGTGTGAATTCATCATCTCGCTGGTGTATGAGCGCTCCCGCATCCGCCTTCACGACGGCAAGTACGCGCTGATCAAGGCGCGTCTGGGCAAGCGCACGCGGCTGCACGGCTGTGCCTGCCTGGCGGACTACTGCGACTTGGTGCGTGGTTCCGGCAGCGAGGAGGAGATCGGGCATGTGGTGGATGCGCTGACCACGAACTTCACGAGCTTTCTGCGGGAGGAGGATCATTTCCGGTTCATCGTGGACCAGGCGCTTCCCAAGCTGCTGGGTCGGGGGCGGAAGTTCAGGGTCTGGAGCGCCGCGTGCGCGAGCGGAGAGGAGCCGTACAGTCTGGCCTTTTTCCTGGACACCAAGTACCCGCTCGCCGACGGCTGGGACTGGGAGATCCTGGCCACCGACATCAGCACCCGGGCGCTGGAGAAGGGGCGTGCGGGAGTTTACGCGGAGGACCGCCTGACAGGGATTCCGACGGAATGGTTGCGGAGGTACTTTCAGAGGGGCGACGGCAGCTCGGAGGGGCTTTACCGGGTGAAGCGGCAGGTGCGGGACCGGATTGCCTTCCGGCAGGCGAACCTTCTCGGGTTGGCGGATTTTCCGGAGCGGTTCGAGGTCGTGCTCTGCCGGAACGTGATGATCTACTTCGACCGGTCCACGCAGCAGCAGTTGGTGACCACCCTCGGGCGGTTTCTGGTACCGGGCGGCTATCTCCTGATCGGGCATTCGGAGAGCCTGAACGGGCTGCCCGTGCCCTTCCGGTGCCTGCGCCCGAGCTACTATCAGAAACTCTGAGACGAGATGCCCTCACCCAGCATCAACTTCTTCCAGCAGCGCGTGGTGGTCGGCATGGCGGAGTGCGTGGTCGGAAACAACGCCGCCCTGACGCTGGCGACGTATTCCCTCGGCTCGTGCCTGGGGATTTCAATTTACGATCCCGTGACGCGGGTGGGAGGTTTGCTGCACATGATGCTGCCCGACTCGTCGATCGCCGAGGAGAAGGCGCGCACGCAGCCGGGGATGTTCCTGAACACGGGGCTGCCCATGCTGTTCAACTCCGCCTACCAGATGCATCTGGACAAGCGCCGCGCCCTGATCTGCGTCGCCGGTGGCGCCCAGATCCTGGATGCTCATGGTTACTTCAATATCGGCCAACGAAACTACCAGGCGCTGACCGCGCTCCTGCGCCAGCACGATTTGCGGATCACGGCCGAGGATGTTGGTGGCATGGTGAACCGGACGATGTACCTGAAACTCGAGACCGGCGAGGTCCGCCTCAAGGTCTCCGGGCAGTCGGCGGAAACCACGTTATGGAAACCCTAGATTCGAGCCTCGACGCCCACATCGACCGGGTGTCGTCGCTGCCGCCCGCGCCCGTCATCCTCCCCCAGTTGCTGCAGTTGCTGAACCAGTCGACGGTGGACAGCAACCGGGTGGTGGAGCTGATTTCCTGTGACACCGCCCTGACGGCCTCGGTGCTCCGGTTGTGCAACAGCGCCATCTTCGCATCCGGCGCGCCGGCCTCGGACCTCTTCGAGGCGGTGATGAGGATGGGCTTCGGCAGGGTCTACGAGCTGGTGGTGGCCATCGTGGGGGCCCGGGCCATGCGGCCCGCCCAGAAGGGATACGGCATCGATGAGGGCCTGTTGTGGCGGCACAGCGTGGTGACCGCGCTGGCCGCCAAGTGCATGGCGCGCGACGCAGGCGCGGACGAGGGCGTGATTTTCACCGCGGCGATCCTCCACGACATCGGCAAGATCGTTCTGGCCCAGGCCCTCGAGAAGAGTTACGCGGGTTTGATCCGCGAGATTGAGATCAACCAGGCCTCGCTGCTCGAGAGTGAGGCCAGGGTCCTCGGGGTGCAGCACGCGGAGATCGGGGGGCGCCTGCTGGCCCGCTGGAATTTCCCGGACGATCTCGTGTCCGCGGTCTGGAACCACCACGATCCGCTGAAGGCCCTCGGACACGAGCAGTTGGCGTCGTTCGTGTACCTCGGCAACCTGATCGCCCATTTCATGGGCTTCGGGTATGGGCACCAGGCTCTGGCCCTGCGGGGCCGTGCAGACGCCCTCAGCCTGGTCGAGATGCAGGCGAAGGATCTGCCCCGCTACATGGTCGAGGTCTACGACCAGTTCGGCTCCATGGAAGTGCTGCTCGGGGCCAAAGGCTAGAACGCCATGGCGATCCGGGTGCTTATCGTGGATGACTCGGCGCTGGTCCGCCGGGCCCTGACTGAGGCCCTGTCCGCGGATCCGGAGATCGAGGTCGTGGGCACCGCCGTCGATCCGTACGTGGCGCGCGACAAGATCCTCCAACTGCAGCCCGATGTGCTCACCCTGGACATCGAGATGCCGCGGATGGACGGCATCACCTTCCTGAAGGTGCTCATGAAGCACCATCCGATGCCGGTGATCGTGATGAGCTCCCTGACGACCCACGGGTCGAAGCATGCGCTGGAGGCCTTGCAGGCCGGGGCGGTGGACGTTGTCGCAAAGCCCGGCAATGCCAATTCGATCGGGGAGGATGGCGCCCGCCTGGCCGAGAAGATCAAGGCCGTTGCCCGCGTGCGTTTTCGTCACCCGGCCCGGTCCGAGCCGGCCCCGGCAACCGGAGCCGCCGCCGCCGTGCCGGCCCAACCGCGGCACGGGGTCCCCGGTGGACGGCGCTATCCGGCGCGTTCCCTGATCCTCATCGGCGCATCCACGGGGGGGACGGAGGCGATCAAGACGATCCTCACGACGCTCTCCCCGGATTTGCCAGGCATCCTGATCGTCCAGCACATTCCAGCCCATTTCTCGAAGGCCTTTGCCGACCGTTTGAACGAGTTGTGCGCGATGGAGGTCCGGGAAGCCCGGTCGGGCGACGTCGTGCAGGCGGGCCTGGCGCTGGTGGCCCCCGGCGGCTACCACCTGCTGCCCCGTTGGACCGGCGGTCACTACGTCGTGGATACCAACGAGGGGCCGCCGGTGCATCACCAGCGGCCCGCGGTGGACGTGCTGTACGACTCCGCCGCTCGCGCGGGCGCTGCGCCCCACTCCCTGGCCGTGCTGCTCACCGGAATGGGCGCTGACGGGGCGGCCGGAATGCTCACGCTCCGGAAGGCGGGGGCGGCGACGATCGCCCAAAATCAGCAGACCTGTGTGGTTTTCGGGATGCCCCGCGAGGCCATCGAGCGGGGGGCGGTCCAGTCGGTGCTGCCGCTCGAACTGATCGGCCCGACGATCGAGCGGTTTGCGAGTTCGGTGGCGTTGGCCCGTGGGTGAGGGCGGGAGTCGGTCCCGCTCAGGAGCCCGTGAGGGCTGGGGACGGCTGAGGAGCAGGCCCAGGCGGTTCCGATACGACGGGACCCTCCAGGAAAAAAATGCCGGCAGGTGAACCGCCAAACCGCGTTCCGGCCTCAAGTCAGGCCTCTTTTCTGCCGACAAGGTCACCACGGAATCATGATAACTTTTCCCACCTGCACGGCCCTGCCTGCCCGAGGGAGTGATGGCAGTTCGGTTGGTGACGGGAACCTTCCCGACGGCTGTTGGGTGGTGGCCCGGTCCCGCCTGGGCGTGGGAGCTCGCGCCTTGGGGATGCGACCGGAGGGGAACGCATGAGCGCCAACGCGTGTGCCGGCGTCCCGGAGTTGGTCGAGAAGCTCGCCCTCGAACTCGTTTTCGCCCGCCCGGGTCACGACGAAGGCCTCCTGCCCGCCAACAGCCTGCTGGGAGAGATTGAGGAGGCGCTGGAGAGCCAGGATCTGGAAGAGCCCATCCGCGCTGCCATGGCGGTTGCCCGTGGCGCCGTGGATGACTCGCTGGAGGCCGGGGGTTTTACCGTCCTCACCCTGGAACGACTTGGAGCCTGGGCTGCCTGGATGAGGCAGGCCCTGGCCGCCACCGGACGGGGGCAGGTGCTGCCGGGGTTTCCTCCCTCCCTCGCCGAGGACCAGGATCGCTCCCTTTCGAACTCTCCGCCGCCGGCCTTGGTTGAGGGGTCTTCCTGTGAGGAAACCCTGCGGCTTGATCTCGCCCGCGATGCCGAGATGCTGCGCGAGTTTCTCAACGAGGCGGAGGAACACCTTCACAATATCGAGCAGGGGATCCTGACCCTCGAACAGAATCCCCGGGACGCCGACACCCTGAATTCCATCTTTCGGGCGTTCCACACCTTCAAGGGTGGGTCAGGGTTCCTGAACCTGGTCCCCATCCAGAGTCTCGCCCACGAGTTGGAGTCGTTGCTGGATCTCGCCCGCCAGGGGCGGATGGAGATCGACGCGGTGGTGATTAATTTGATTCTGACCGGCGGGGACACCCTACGGCGGTTCACCGAGGAGATCCGGGTTCAGCTTAACGGGTCCAAGGTCGGGGAACCCATCTCGGTGCCGATTCACGGGTTGATCGAGCGCGTCCGCGAGGTCGTGACCGGGAAGGGGGGAGGGCCGCCCAAGCCGGCGGCCGCTCACGCTTCCCTGCCACCCGCCGCCGTTCCGTCCGCCGGCACCGCGCCCGACGGCGCTGGACCTGCCCCACAGGCGGAGGCGGGTCGTCGTCGGGCCTCGCTCGGGTTCGTCAAGGTCGACACGCAGAAGCTGGACAGCCTGGTCGATCTGGTCGGGGAGTTGGTGATCGCCGAGTCCCTGGTGGCCCAGGATCCCCAGGTCCGCTCGGTGGAGAGCCCCCAGCTCCAGCGTCACCTGGCCCAGTTGGGCCGGCTCACCGCGGAACTTCAGCGGACGGCGACCTCGCTCCGGATGGTGCCGATCAAGGCCAGCTTTGAGAAGATGAAGCGGCTGGTGCGCGACCTCTCGATCAAGGCCGGCAAGACGGTCGAACTCCAGTTCAGCGGGGAGGAGACCGAGTTGGACCGCAATCTCATCGAGGAGTTGGACGATCCCCTCGTGCACATGATCCGGAACTCGGTGGACCATGGCATCGAGAGCCCGGAGGTGCGGACCGCCAAGGGGAAGCCCCCCCGCGGCCTGATCCACCTGCGCGCGTTTCACCGGGGAGGGAACATTCTCATCGAGATCGAGGACGACGGGGCGGGATTGAACCGGGAACGCATCGTGGCGAAGGCCAAGGAGAAGGGCTTGATCCACGACGAATCCACGCTTTCCGAGAACGAGATCTTCAGCCTGATCTTCGCGCCCGGGTTTTCCACCGCCGAGAAAGTCACGGAGATCTCCGGGCGGGGAGTCGGCATGGACGTCGTCCGGCGAAACATCGCCAACCTTCGGGGCAAGATCGAGATCGCCTCCACCCCCGGTTCAGGTTCCCGCTTCACCATCTTCCTGCCGCTCACCCTGGCCATCATCGATGGCCTGCTGGTGGGGGTGGGCGAGGAGCGGTTCATCCTGCCCACGCTCTCCGTCCGGGAGTCCTTCCGCCCCACGCCCGAGATGCTTTCCACGGTCCAGAACCGCGGCGAGTTGGTGAACGTCCGGGGTCGGCTCTGTCCCCTGCTTCGGCTGTACCGGTATCTGGGGGTTCGGCCGCTGACTGAGGACGCCTCGCAGGCGATCGTGATCGTGCTGGAGTCGAACGGGGAGAGCCGCTGCATCCTGGTCGATCAATTGCTGGGCAAACAGGAGGTGGTGATCAAGAGTCTCGGCGAAACCTTCAAGGCGAGTCGGGCGGTGGCCGGGGCGGCTATCCTTGGCGACGGCCGCGTGGGGTTGATCCTGGATGTCAACGACCTGCTCCATCCCAACGGCAACGCCCTCTCCGGACCCGGAGTCTGGGATCGGGCTGAGTCCCCGCCGGCCGGTTGAAGGGTGGGGCGGTAGTGCCGCCAGGCGCGGGCCTCCAAACCCATGAGCGTCAGCGATTCCAACCCTGCCGCCGAGCCGGGCTCCCCGGCCGGGATCCGGGCGCAAGACCCGGCCGCTTCGCCCGGGCTCGCCCCGCTGCCCTGGCTCGAGGCGGGTCTGGCCGTGCTCGAGGCGGACCGGCGTGTCCGGAGCCTGAACGCGGAGTTGACCCGGTGGTTCGGCGGACGTGGTGTGGAGCCGGCGGGCCAGCCCTTCGACGACCTGTTCGGCGGGTTGGTTCCCGAATGGACCGCGCAGGCCGCCCGGACGTGGGAGCAGGCCAGCCCATTTGCGCGCTGTTCCCTGCACGTCCGCCGGGAGTCCTCGGCGGCGTGGTATGAGGTGGAACTCGTCCGCCATGACACGAGTTGGGGCGTGAGGATCCAATCGGTACTGCCGCCCCTGGCCGAGCTCGCCGAGTCCCCCTGGAACGCCTACCTGTCCGGCGAACGTCAACATCGCCAGATGTTCGTCCGCCTCCTGCGCGCCGAGGCGCAACTGGGCAACCTGATGCAGTCCTGGCCCGGGGTGATCTTCAGCCAGCGGGCGGATTTCTCGTTCCAGTTCGTGAGCCCGCGCATCCTGGAACTGACGGGCATCCCGGCCGAGCAATGGCTGGCCCAGTCCCGGGGATTCTGGCTCGTGGTTCACGAGGCCGACGCGGACGAACTCCACCTGCAGTGTCGTCGAGCCTCCACGATTCCCGCCGGGGTCACCACCACGTTCCGGGTGCGCAACCTCCAGACCGGTCGGGTGGCTCATGTCATGGAACACCGCCAGGCCGTCGCCAGCGCGTCCGGTGTGGTCCTCTCGTACGAGGGATTCTGGCTCGACGTCACGCGGGAGAAGATCGCGGAACGGCGATTGTCGTCCTCGGCATGGAAGGAGACCCTGGCGACGCTCACCTTGGGATTGGCGCATGACTTCAGCAACATCCTGGCGGGCATCCTTTCCTTGAGTGAGTCCTTCATCGCCCAGGCTGGGCCGGACCATCCGTTCCTGTCCGGCCTGCAGTTGATCCGGCAGAACGCGCAACAGGCGTGCCAGCTCGTGCAGCGCATCATGAGCTTGCACCGTTGTCAGACCGGGGAGCAGAACTACCTCGATCTGAACGAGACCCTCACTGAGTTGACCGACCTGGTGCAACGGGTGTTGCCCCGCCGGATCATCGTCGAAACCGAGTTCGCGAAGCAGCAGCTCCCGCTCTACGTGGATGCGGTGGAACTGCGGCAGGTCATCCTCAACCTCGCCCTCAACGCCGCGGAAGCCATGCCGCAGCGGGGCCGGTTGGTCTTCCAGACCCGGCTTTGTGAGGAAGCCACCGCGCCTCCCCAGACCCAGGGCAAGTTCCCCCGGTTGCCGTGCGTTTGCCTCATCGCGCGGGACACCGGCTGCGGGATCGCGCCCCGGCATCTGCCGTTCATCTTCGATCCGTTCTTCACGACCAAGCCGGTGAACAAGGGCTCGGGCCTGGGCCTGTACAACGCCCGGCTCTTTGCGGAACGGCACCAGGGCGCCATCTCCGTCGCCTCGGACGAGGGAGTGGGCACCGAGTTCTCGCTCTGGCTGCCACTGGCGGATTTTTCCGAGGCCGAGCGGGTCCAGAGCGCCTCCCTCCAGCAACGACCCAGCATCCTGCTGGTCGGCGAGGCGGGCCTGCTCCAGGACAGCACCGCCGAGTTCCTCCGGGTCCACGGATACTACGTGATGCAGGTGTTTCTGCCGGAACGCGCCTCCGACGTGCTGGCCGGGGAGGACAACCAGTTCCGCGCGGTCATGATCCTCGCCGCGCCCGGGGACCGCGCTTTCCTCGGGCTGGTGACCGAGCTTCGCCGCCGGCATCCCGCGCTGCTGGTGATCCTGCAGTTGGTCGGGGGCGAGCCCGATCAGGTCCCGTCCGACCTGCTCCCGCAGCTTCATTTGTTGATCGGCAACGACATGAGCGAGGCGGAGATGGTCCGCCGTTTGAAGCGACTCTTCGTCTGAATCCACGTGCCTCCCACCCATGTCCGAGCTACTCGACCCGCGGAACCGGATCCTGATCATCGACGATGAGCAGATCGTCCTGATCGCCCTCTCCGAAACCCTGCGCCGCGAGGGCTACGAGGTGGTGGCCGTTCCCAATCCGCTCGAGGGCCTCGCCCTGCTCGAGGATCGGAGCTTCGGCGTCATCATGACGGATCAGCAGATGCCCCAGCTCTCGGGCCTGGAGTTTCTGGCGCAGGCGAAGCGGCGCCAACCCGACGCTTCCCGAATCCTCATCACCGCGGTGCTGAGCCTCACGGTCGCCATCGACGCCATCAACAAGGGGGAGATTTACCGGTTCATCATCAAGCCCTGGCTGCGCGAGGAGTTGCTGGCCGCGGTCAAGAATGCCGTGCAGCGCTTCGAGCTCATTCGCTCGAACGCCGCGCTGTACGAGAAGACGCGGCTGATGAACGAGGAGTTGTCGGCCCAGGTCTCCCGGGTGGCGGAACAGAACGCCCAGCTCGACCGCCTCAATCAGGCCCTGCAGCAGAACCTCCAGCACTCCATCCAGCTGAGCGTCAAGACGCTGGGGGCATTCAACCCGGTGCTCGCCAACCAGGCCCGCCGCGTCTTCGAGCTCTGCAAGGCCATGGCTGCCCGCCTCGACCTCACCAGCGATGAGCGGCAGGTCCTGGAGATCAGCGCCTGGCTCCACGACATCGGCTTGCTCGGGACTTCGCGCTCCCTGATCCACAAGTGGCAGTCGACCTCCGAGCAACTCACCGAGACGGAACGGTTGCTCATCGAGAAGCACCCCGTGACCGGCCAGGAACTGGTCCGGTTCGGTCACAATCTCGAGGCCGTCGGCACCGTCATCCGGGCCCACCACGAGCGCTTCGATGGCAAGGGCTACCCCGACCAGTTGGCCCAGGATCGTATCCCCTGGCTGGCCCGCCTGCTCGCCGTCGCCGTCGCCTACGCCCACTGTCCGATGGAGGGCGAGCCGGCCGTGGAGTGGATCCGGATCGGCAGCGGCACCACGTTCGACCCGGATGCCGTGCGTGCCTTTGCGCGGTGTCTCCCCCATGCCGTTGTCTCGAAGCGGCAGCAGGAGGTCCTGATTTCCGAGCTGAAGCCGGGCATGGTGCTCGCCAGCGGCATCTACACGTCGAGTGGCGTGCTGCTGATCCGCGCCGGCGAACCGCTCAGCGCCCCGCACATCGACAAGCTCCGCAACCACAATCTCGTCAGCGAGATCACGCAGTCGCTGCTGGTCTACTGCTGAGCGGCGGCTCGATCGGCGTCCCGGACCAGCCCGCCGCCGGGTTCTCCTTGGTCTCGGTGCCTTCGAGGGCCGGGGCCGGCAAAGGTGCCGCTGCCGCTGCCGCTGCCGTTGCCGGCGCTGATGTCGTGGTCGGCGCCGCCGTCCCCGGCCAGCCGCCCGCCGGTTGGTCCAGGGCGAGGCCAAGCTGATCCAACGCTTCCCCAAGAGGCAGCGTCAGCCGCTTCCTCACCGTGGATTGGAGTGCCTCATCCCGTTCGGTCTCCTGCTGCAGCCCCGTCTGCGCGCAGGCCAGTCGCGCCTCCGACTCAGCCCGCCGGGCCAGCGTCGCGCGGAGTTCCCCGATCACCGGGATCAGCTCGAGGGTGGCGAGGTCGAGGCTCTCCCGGAGGCTGACCGTGACGGTGGCGGTGGCGTCCACCAGGCGTTGGTGGCGGGTCTCGGACACCGCCAATTGGTCGGCAAGCGCCTGCTGCTCCTGTCGCGTCCCGTTGCACTGGGACTGCCAGAGGTCTCGTTCCTGGCGCAGGGTCTCGAGGATGACCCGCGCCGCCGCGAGTTCCCGGCTGATCTCCGGGAGCGTCGACTGGAGTGCCTGGGCCTCCTGCCGGGCGCGCAGATGGTCTTCGCGGCTTTGCTGGAGCTCTCCCGCCAACCGCTCCATCCGGGCCAGGTGGTCGGCGCACTCCCGGCGGGCGCTTTCGAGGCCCTGGGTTCGATCCGCCAGGGCCATCGCCGCGGCGTCGAGCGCGCGCCGGGCTTCGGCCGCGCCCTGCTGGTGCCCGGCGATCTGCTTCTCCAGGTTCCCGCAGTCCTGGACGCCGGCGGCTGCCTGTCGTTCGGCCCGCTGGAGCGACTCGGTGAGCGTGGTCAGTTCTCCCTGGGCCTGCTCGCTGCGGGCCCGCCAGGCGTCGCGCTCATGCTGCAACGTGGCCAGCACCACACGGGCCGCCGCCAGTTCACGGGCGATCGCTTCCGTGGCCTGCTCGAGGGCCTTGGCCTCGTGATGGCGGCGCGCGAGTTGTTCGAGGGCGGATTCAAGTTCTCCCGATCTCTGCTGCGCCAACTGGGCGTCCGCCGCGACCTGCTGCTGAGCCGCGGCCAGTTGATGCCGTTGTCCCTCGAGTTGGTCGGTCAACGTCGTCGCTTGGGCCAGGCTCGCGTCGAGGGCTTCGCGACTCTCGCGCAGCGCCTCTCGTTCCTCCCCGAGTTGGCGCTTGGCTTCGGCCAGTTCCACGCGGGTGGCCTCGAACGACCGGGTTACCCCCGCCAACCGGGACTCCCTCGCCTCGACCTGCGCTGCGGTCTCCGCCCGCCCCGCCTGCGCCACCGCGGCCTCCTGGCGCGCCGACGCCAGACTGGCCGTCAGTTCATCGATCCGGGCCTGGTACCAGGCCTTGTCCGAGCCCCGGGCGCTGACGGCCTGCGCGACTTCTCCTCCCAGGGCCTCGGCCCGCGATGTGGCTGCTTCGACGGCCTGGGTCAGGTCCGCCTGCTGCTCCAGGGCGGAGGCCAATTCCCGTCGGACCCGCTCGATCTCGGGCTTCGCATCCGCGCCCTCCCCGGGTCCTGGCGACGACGAGGCCGAGGCCGGAGGACCGAGCCGCACCGACATCGAGGGCAAGTTGCCCTCCAGTGCCGGGGAGCGCTCCAACACCAGGTCAACCCCGGCCTTCGCGGTGGTGACCAGCCTCAATGGGAAGCCTTTCCCATCCTTGCGCCGGGCGAGGACCCAGTCTTCCCGTTCCTCGACCCCCACCGGCGTGGGTGCCGCGGCGATCTCGTCCAGACCCTGGGGGACGAGGAGGTGAAGGTTCCTCCCGACCAGCTCCGATGGCGCGTAGCCGAACAGCCCTGCGACCGCCTCACTCACCGTC
This sequence comes from Verrucomicrobiota bacterium, assembly GCA_038328885.1. GTDB lineage: Bacteria > Verrucomicrobiota > Verrucomicrobiia > Limisphaerales > CAIMTB01 > CAIMTB01. The sequence goes on from JBBQML010000007.1 coordinate 16,899, forward strand.
TGGATGTTCCAGTGGGCATCGAAGGAGGTGACGCCTCCGCCGAGCTGAGCCGGGGTTGGGGTTTCCCGGGGGGGGGGCGTGGCTGGACTGGGCGTCATAACACGGGCGGTGGGCAGGCGCTACGGCACCGGCCTGCGGATGTCGGCCCTGATCAGCGGCTCTGATTCCGACCGACCCATCCGCTGGTGGGGCCCGCCAGCTCCGGCCCGCCACGCAGGCTCCCGGGGCGGCAGATCGCCGGGGAGCATGCCGAGGCGGTTCCGATGCAGCGGAACCCTCCTGGAAACCACCTGCTGGAGCGAAGACGAGAACCGCCCGGGGATGCAAGCGTGGACTGGAGGGTGGCGCGGTTGGCGGTGCATCCAGAAGTTGTGGGTGACCGGATCCCAATGCGCCGCCTCGCCGGGCTCCTCGGCGCACTCCAAGGCGCGCCGCTCCTCCTGGAGTGCGGCGGGAAGCAACGCGCGCCGCCGCTTTGGTACGGTCCACCGCGCCGACAACCTGTGGATGCACGGCGCGGCTGAAACCACCACTGGCAGGGGCCGCGGGCCCTCGCGCAGGAGTCGATCCAGCCTGCCCCAGGGGCTCCCCGACGAGCCGCTTAAGTGACGGGCCGGGCCGCCGATACAAGGAGTGCGAGGCGGTTGGCAGCCCTGAAGAGCCAGCGAGGCGCATGGCGGGTGCCTCTCAATGACCCGCCTAGCGGCAAGGATGCCGCCAAGAGAAACAATGCTCCGTATGGGGCGACTCACGGAAAGAGTTCAGTTATGGTCATCAATTCAAATACATCGGCCTACGAGAGTTCCCAACTGTTGGCGGATTCATCTGCTCGTCTGGCCAAGTCGCTTACACGGCTGTCCTCAGGGAGCAAGATCATTTCGCCCGAGGACGATGCGGCTGGTCTCGGAGTCTCGATGCGCTTTGACGCTCAGATCAACCGGATCGGCGCGACGAATAGTAACATAGGCAACGCCGTCTCGTACAGTCAGACACAGGACGGCTTTTTGAAGAAGGCACAGAAGGCGCTTGATCGGATGGGTGAGCTCGCTGTGCTGGCGCAGGACGTCACCAAGACGACCGACGACAAGACGCTTTACGATAAGGAGTACCAAGAGCTCGCTGGATATGTCGACGACCTCGCGACGAAGGATTTCAACGGCGTAAGCCTGTTCTCCTCGACGGCAAAGAACGTGACAATCGACAGCGAAGCGGCGACCTGGAGCATGACGGGGGTCGATTTGGGCGGCGGCACCTACGCCGCAGCGACCACCGGGATGGACCTGAGTGCCGCAGGCGGTGCAGCAACGGCCCTCACGAATGTGAAGGCGGCTATCACTCAGTTGTCAGTGGATCGAGCCCAGGTGGGCGCAAACCTGACGCGACTGAACTACACCAGCGAACAGCTGGCGGTGCAGAAGACGAATCTGACCGCGGCGAACAGCCGGATCAAGGACGTCGATGTGGCGCACGAGAGTACGGAGTACGCGAAGTACAACATCCTCGTGCAATCGGGCACGGCGATGCTGGCCCAAGCAAACCAGTTGCCGCAAGCGGCCCTGCGGTTGCTCGGCTAAGCCGGTCAAGGCGGCTGAATGCCGCCGGGAAAAGCAGAGATTCAGAGCTCCGGGTGACGCCTCAGGCGCCACCCGGAGCCTTCGCTTTCTTGGATTGTCGATCGGGGGAGGGGTCGGGTGCGCCGGTCGTTCGGGTCAACCCCCAGTAGGCGATCTCCAGTTCCCAGTCACCGGTCTCGGGCTGCCGCCAACCCGTGGATGCACCGGATTCCAACCGGCCTACCGCCCCACCTCCGCACCGGCTAAAGCCCGGACCGGATCGGCCGATACAATCTCCGCAAGGCGGCTGGCAGCCAGGAAGAGCCAGCGAGGAACCCGGCGGATACCTCTGACAAATCCGCCTCGCGGCAAGGATGCCGTTAAACAAAAAATGCCCCTCCCGGGGCGACTCAAGGAAAGAGTGCAGTTATGGTCATCAACACAAACGTGTCGGCTCAGCAGAGTTCTCAACTGCTTGCGGATTCTTCTGCCCGGCTGTCTCGGTCACTGACGCGTCTCTCTTCGGGATCCAAGATCGGATCTCCGGAGGACGATGCGGCAGGTCTCGGGGTCTCGATGCGGTTCGATGCTCAGATCAATCGCATCAACGCGACCACCAGTAACGTCGGAAATGCTGTTTCCTACACGCAGACGCAGGATGGGTTCCTCAAGAAGGCCCAGAAGGCGCTGGATCGCATGAGCGAGCTCTCGGTGCTGGCTCAGGACGTCACCAAGAGCGATTCCGATCGCGCGCTCTACGACAAGGAATTCCAGGAACTCGGCGGCTATATCGACGATATGGCCACCAAGGACTTCAACGGCGTGAGCCTCTTCTCCGCTACGGCCAAGAATGTCACGATCGACAGCGAGGCCGCCACTTGGAGCATGGCGGGCGTCAACCTGAGTGGCGGGGCCTACGCCGCCGCGACCACGGGCAACAACCTGGGCACTTCCGGCGGCGCGGCCACCGCACTCGGCACGGTGAAGGCGGCCATCACCCAACTGTCCGTGGACCGCGCACAGGCCGGGGCGAACATGACCCGACTGAACTACACCAACGAACAGTTGGCCGTGCAGAAGACGAACCTGACCGCGGCTAACAGCCGGATCAAGGACGTCGACGTGGCCGAAGAGAGCACCGAGTACGCCAGGTACAACATCCTGGTGCAGTCGGGCACGGCAATGCTGGCGCAAGCCAACCAAATGCCGCAGGCGGCCCTGCGTCTCTTGGGCTAAGCCCAAACCGGGGAGTCGGCTGACCGCTGACTCCCCGGATCCAAAAGGAACCCCGGATGGCGTTGCCCCCAGGCGCCGTCCGGGGTTCTTCCGTCTGTCGCGCTGGAATGCGCTGACTTCGGCTACATCACCGAGACGCGGACCCCGACGAGCAGTCGGGGACAAAGGTCCCCCGGCCCCACAAAGCTTCCCGAGACCGGTGGAACCGCCACGGGGTGGCGACTGACGGCCACGGCAATGTGGTCCGGCCCGGTGAGCTCCCCCGAGGTGCTGTCAAACCCCTTCCAGCCGGCACCCGGCAGGTACACCTCGGACCAGGCGTGGGTCGAACCCGGTTGGGTGTCCGAACTGCCCGGGCAATGGAGGTAGCCGCTCACGAACCGACTCGCCAATCCGAGGGAGCGGCAGGCCTCGAGAAACAGCGTCGCGAAGTCACGGCACGAACCACGACGCTGGAGCAGGGTCGCCC
>JBBQML010000008.1:0-19988 GCA_038328885.1 Verrucomicrobiota bacterium
GGCATAGCTCACCCAGGCGCCCAGGCTCGGGAAACCATCGAGCGTGAACCCGGTGCTCAGCTGGTTCTCGGCCGGCCCATGGGTGTTCGACCGTGCCGTCATCGAGTGGATGAAACACAGGTCGTCGGCGAGCCCCGCCAGGTTGGGGAGCAGGTCGGAGAGCATCTTGCCGCTCTGTCCGCGGGGTTTGAATTCCCAGAGGGGCCGGGCCAGGGAGCCCTGTTCCCCCTGGAAGGTGATCAGCTTGTCGCCGCCCGGAAGCGCTTCGCCGTGGCGCTTCACCAACTCCGGTTTCCAGTCCCAGCTATCGAGGTGACTCAGCGCGCCCGAGCAGAAGATGAGCAGGACGCGACGGGCGCGGGCGGGGAAATGGGGCGTGCGGCGGGCGTACGGCCGTTCGGGGGACCAGTCGGGCCGGAGCGGGAGACGGTCATCGGCGGCCGCTCGGCGGCGGCTCTCCGCGAGCAGCGCGGCGAGGGCGATGCCGCCGAGGCCGGTGCCGCCATGACGCAGAAAACCACGGCGATCCAGCAACCAGCGGCCGGCGTGGGAGAGCGGGAGAGGGGGCGAGGACATCAGAACAGATAGAGGAACTCGTTGGCGTTGAGCAGCGCCCGACAGAACAGCGGGAGCCCGTGAGCCTCGACGAAGCGCCGTGCTTCAGCCCGCTCCGTGGCGTCCGGGAGCCGCTGGAACACCAGGCTGAAGGCCCGTTCGACGGGGCGTTCGGGGCCGGTGGCGTCGCCGCCTTCGCGCTCGAGTCGGGCCGCCAGAATCTCCGCCTGGCGCCACAGGAACATGCTGTTCAGGAGATTGAGCGCCTGCAGCGGGGTGGTGGAACGGGTGCGGCGCGGGGCGATCTGGCCACCGTCCGGGCAGTCAAACACCCCGAACACCCCGTCCGGTCGCTGGCGCACGTGGGTGGCATAGACCATCCGCCGCCAGGCATCAGGGCCGTACTCCTGTCGCGGGGTGTAGACACGGACGTAGTTCTCATTGGGTTCGAAGGGGGACCAACCCGGCCCCCCCGAACGGAGGTCTAGGTTGCCGCAGACGGCCAGCAGCGAGTCGCGGATCGCCTCGGCCTCGAGCCGGCGTGGCGGGTAACGCCAGAGCCAGCGCGTCCCGGCGTCGGCAGCGAGCCCTTCCGGTCGGGCGGCGCTCGACTGCCGGAAGGTGGCGGAGAGCAGGATCAGGCGATGGAGGTGACGGAGGCTCCAGCCGTTGTCCATCAGTTCGCTGGCCAGCCAGTCGAGGAGTTCCGGATGGCTGGGGCGGGCGCCGTTGACGCCGAAGTCACTGGGGGTGCTGACAAGCCCCTCGCCGAAATGGTGCTGCCACAGCCGGTTGGCAATCACGCGCGCGGTGAGCGGATTGCCGGGATGCACCACCCAGTCGGCGAAGGCGAGGCGCCGCTGTTGTTCCGTGGACTCGCCCCCCGGCAGGGGGAACGGGGCGGCGCCGCCGAGTTGCGAGAGCACGCCGGGGCCGACGACTTCCCGCGGCTGCATCGGGTCCCCGCGGTGAAATCGATGAGTGGGCTCCGGGTCCTTGAATTGGCCGAGGTACGCGGTCGGCGCCTGGGTGGCTTCGCGGAGGCGACGCGCCCGGGTGTCGCGCTCGGCGAGGAGCCGGGTCGGCTCCGTCCCCTCCCCCGCCGCGGCCACGCCCTGCCCGGGCTCGGTCCGCGACCGGGAGGAGGCGACTTCCTGCCAACCGCCCGTGGGATCGGTCGCGGTCGGTTCCGAAGGCGTCCCGTCGGGTGCCGGGAGGATCTCGATGCGGTAACCGGTGGGCAGACGGTCCGAAAAACGTCCCTCGCGATCCCTCGCCCAGACCACGCTGTCGATGAGGGCCGGTTCGGCGAAGGTCACTTCCACCCAGCCCTGGCCGGATTCATGCGAGATCCAGCTCCGGCTGTTCCCGAAACGTCCGTCATTGACGTGTTCCAGGCGGTGAAGGTCGCTGCCGGGGAACGTGCCCGAGGCGGTCATGCGCGCGCCGAGGGTGGCCGCGGCCACGTTCCGGGGTGGCGTTTCCGTGGTGAAGACTTCGAGTTCGTCCAGACAAGGCTCGGCGCCCGAGGTGGCCGTGATGATGAAACGGAGTCGCGCCGCGCGCACGGGCGGGAAGGCTTCGCCGTTGCCGCGGGCGCCGACGGGCGGGCCCGGCGGAGTCGGCGTCGGGCGGGCGCGTTGGAGGGCCGCTTCGCGGAAGGCGGTGGAGAGGCGCGCGTCGAGTTCGGCGACGGCCGCCTCCGCGGCACGGGTTTCGTTCTGGCGATCCGCGGTCTTGGCGGCGCGCAGCGGCCGTTCGCCGTGTTGCACCCCGGCGAACACGGCCTTGATCGCGTAGTAGTCCTGCTGCGGGATCGGATCGAACTTGTGCTCGTGACAGCGGGCGCAGCCGACCGTCAGCCCTAGGAAGGCCGAACTGGTGGTGCCAATGAGGTCATGAAGCTCGTCCGCTCGCTGGTTTCGGGTGAGGACGACATCGGGGCTCTTGACCTGGTCCCAGGGCCCGGCCACGAGAAACCCGGTGGCCTCGTCCACGCCCAGGGCGTCGCCGGCGATCTGCTCGCGCACGAAGCGATCGTACGGTCGGTCCTCGTTGAGGGCGCGGATGACGTAGTCCCGGTAGGGCCAGGCTGTCACGCGGGGATTGTTCATCTCGAAGCCATGGGTTTCGGAGAACCGGACGACGTCAAGCCAGTGCTGGGCCCAGCGCTCGCCATGTCGCGGCGAGTGCAGCAGTTCTTCGAGCCGCTGGCGGTACGCCAGCTCCGAAGGCTCGCGGGCGAACGAGTCGACTTCTTCGGCTGTCGGCGGCAGCCCGATGGCGTTGTAGTCGAGGCGGCGCAGGAGTGTGCGTGCCTCGGCCATCGGGGATGGGGTGAGCCCGGCTCGCTGCAGCCGATCAAGGATGAAAGCGTCGATCGGATTTCGACACCAGGCCCGGTCCTGGGAGGTCGCGGGCACGGGCACGGCGGAGCGGATAAGCGGCTGGAACGTCCAGTGGCGCAGCGACGAATCCTGATCCGGGGCGGCGGCGTCCGGCCAGGGCGCACCCTGGTTGATCCAGGTTCGCAGCCGCTCAATCTCCGGCGCAGACAAACGCTCCCCCTCGGGCGGCATCACCTGTTCCGGGCCAGCCCCGGTCACCAATTTCATCAGCGGACTGGCTTCGCTGTCCCCGGGCACCACGGCCGGGCCGTGGTCCGATCCGCCGCGGAGGGCCTCCGTCCGGCGGTCCAACCGAAGGCCGCCCTTGCGTTTTTCGGGACCGTGGCAGGAAACACACCGCGTCTGGAGCAGTGGCTGGATGTCCCGCGTGAATTCCACGCGCTCCTCCGGGGCGGAGGTGGCCACCGGCTCGCTGGCAATGGTGGTGGTCGTGGCGGCTGACAGGGCGCCCAGAAGCGCGAGGACGAGTCCGCCGTGAGCACCGTGCAGGCGGAGGGATTGGGTGTAGGGGCGCCGGGGGGACATGCCGGCCACTGTTTGAACACGGCGCCGCGCTGATCACAAGAGCCGAGGTCGGAGATCCGAGGTCCGGGGTCCTAGGTCGGAGGTCGGAGGTCGGAGGTCGGAGGTCAGAGGTCCGGGGTCCGAGGTCCGGGGTCCGAGATCCGAGGTCGGAGGTCGGAGATCCGAGGTCGGAGGTCAGAGATCCGAGGTCCGGGGTCAGAGGTCCGAGGTCGCGACGCACGACGCACGCGCCTGCGGCGCTAGGGCGCCAGGACGCGGAGGGCGCCGGGAAGGGCGCGCAGGGTGGCGGGAAGCCAGCCGACAAATTCGCCGTCGAGTTGGAGCGGGACCGGGGCGGCCGCGCTGAGCGCCAGTCTCGTGACCGTCTCCCGCGCCAGGTGGTCGGCCAGAGGCCAACGCCCGGTGAGGTAGGCGCGCAGGCACAGCAGGGCCAGTCCGGGGGTCGGTCGGGTGATGCCCCGCACGTGCAGGTGACCGCTGTCCATCGCGCCTTCGCCAAACACCGGGATGTTGCCTGCGTACCGTTGGCCATTGCCCACCAGCACGGCGCGCCCCACGAACTTGTTCCCACCAATCTGACACTCCACACGGTCGTGGAATCGGCCCAGCGCACGAAGCGCCGCGGCGACGTACGCGAGTTTGCCAGAGCGCTGTTTCAGGACGCGGTCGACGAGTTGGACGGCGCGGGCGTCGAGTCCGGCTCCGGCCACGATCACGAAGTGGGCGCGCTGAGGCACGCCGCGCTCGTCGTGATACTCGGCAAGTCCGCAGTCGACTTGCCGCAACTGGCCGCGGGCCAGGGCGGCCCAGGCCTGTTCCGGGTCGGGAGGGATGTGGAGCTCATGGGCCAGGACGTTGGCGGTGCCGAGAGGGAGCACGCCCAGGGCGGTCCGCTCGAGGCCGCCCGGGGCATCGGCAAGACCGTTGAGGACCTCGAAAACCGTGCCATCGCCGCCGGCCGCGATGACCACGGGATGACCGGCGAGGGCCGCCTCCCGGGCCAGGATGCGGGCCGCACCGGGTCCGGTGGTGGGACGCAGTTCGGCGTGACCGGTCACGCTCTCGAGGAACCGCCGGAACCGGCGCGCCCGCTCACCGCGGGCGGCGGGGTTGAAGATCACGCACGGTCGCATCCGGGACGGGACGGAATCGGGGTGGCGGCAGCCCAGGACGTGAGGGGGCCCGGGTTCAACGGGGGTTGCGGAACATGACCAGCAGCGCCCAGAGCAGGAGTCCGAGCACGACGCAGACGAAAATGATCCGGTTGCGGGCAATGCGACGTTCAAACCGCAGCGGTCGGAGGCCCTGGATGCCGCCCGCGGCAAGGTAGTTCACCAGTTTCTGGTTGGCCGGCGGCGGATCGACAAAGCGCGCCTTGAGCCGCTGCCACGCCTGCGACCAGGCCGGACGCTTCAGGCCCAGTTCGACGGCCTCCTGCCCGACGGGCGCCGCGTCGCGCGGTTCCACGCGACGCGGGGGCATGCGCTCGAACACCGGCTCATGGGCGGTCGGCGGGGGTGGCGGGGGAGCCACCGGAGCGACCGGGGCGGAGGCGGGGGTAGGAGTCGAATCTGTCGAGGGAGTGGACCCGGATCCGGCAGAGGGATGGGCCGGCAGGTTCCGACTGAGCCGGGAGATTTCGGCCTCCAGCTCGGCGATGCGCCGGTTCAGCGAGTGGGCTCGCTGGGCGAGCGGGTCGGCTTTTTTTCGGAAGAGCCCCATGACCGGTCAGACCGGGCGGCTTCAGCGCCGGGCCATCATCGAGGCGAGGAGCAACCCGGCGAGGAGCACGGCAGCCGCCACCGGCCAGGTCAGGGCCAGGCCAAGACGCGCGAGTTCCGCCGGGGTCCGACCCGAGAGGAGGGCTGACACGCCACCAGAGCCGGCGGCCGGATTGGCGGTGCCTCCCGCGGAGCCCGAGGTGGGCTCGGTCAGAACCGGCCATTTGAGCTGCGCCGAGTTCCATTCCATCCGGGCGTTCTCCAGAGTGGTGAGAGCGCGGGTCAACTCGGTCGAGTAGGCGTCGGCGGTCCAGGTTTCCTCCTTGAGCGCAGACACCTTGTCGAGGGCGAGTTGGAGGTCAGCCAGGGTGCGTGAGAGTTGCTCGGCATCGCGCCGGGCCGTCTGTTCCGCCTCCGTCAGCAGGCCCAGTCCCCGGGTGAGGTGGGTCAGCATCTCCTCGCGCCCTTGCTCGTATTCGAGCCGGCGGCGCCGGGCCTCCTCGAGTTGGGATCGTTCCCTCTCCAGATCCTCCTGCTGGCGTTTGAGCTCCACCAGGGCCTGTTGCGCCGCGGTGACCTGACGGTTGATCTCCTCGCGGGAGGGCGGACGGTTGCCGCCGGGGGCGTTGCTCATGGTCAAGGGAGCGGTGACGGTGGCGGTGACGGTGGCGGTGCCTGCGGCCCGCCGCGGGCTCTCGAAGTCGGGATCCACGAAATCGGAGTGGTCAAAGTCGCCGCCCATGGCCTGATGCTAGGAGCGCACCTTCCGATGTAAAGCGGCGCTTGTTCCGACCGCTCCTGAAGGGTTCCGTTCGGTCGGATTCGCCACCGCATGGATCGATGGGAACCGTGCCGCGGTTTCCGCGGGTTTCCCATCGGGCACTCCGCGTGCTAGGCTCGTCGGATTCTATGGGTCGAACCTCTGCCTGGCTGGCCGCCGGACTCCTGCTCTCGGTCCTGATCCTCGCACCCCAACCGGTCCGGGCGCGGGAACTGGTGGCCGACGAGAGCGTGGAGTTTCGATTCGCCACCACGGCCGGACCGGTTCCCCAGTGGCGGGCGACCCGCACCGCGCTCCATCGCCTGGCGCCATCCCTGGACACGTGGATTCGGTTGCGGGGCGTCGCGGGCCCGCGGGAGGCCTGGGCGGGCGACCGGCTGAGCCTGGGATTACGTTCTGGCCACGGCCTCGCCGATCTCGCCGCCACCCTGACCCGGCTGGGGTTGCGCGTGGATCGTCAGCCCGGCGAACGACTGTGGATCCTGCAGGCCCCGGATCCCTGGAGCGCGGCCCGCGCGGCGCAGGAACTCGCCCGGCACGGCGCCGTGGAGGTGGCGGTACCCGTGCTCCGCCGTGCGGTCGCGCTGCATGGAACCTACGGGCCACGACCCTTGGACCCGTTCTTCACCAGCCAGTGGCACCTCGAGAACCGCGACTCGCGCGGCCTGCCGCTCGGACCCGACACCAACCCGCGGGCGGCCTGGCCGATCTCCCAGGGAAAAGGGGTTCTCGTAGCCATCTGCGACTCCGGCTTCGAGGTCGCGCATCCCGACCTCACGGCACAGGCCGCGGGCGCGGCGCACTACGACTTCACGCGCAATCGCCTCGGCACCGCCGCCTACCTGCCTCACGGCACCAGCGTCGCCGGTCTCGCCGCCGCCACCGCGAACAACTCCATCGGGGTCGCCGGCCTGGCCCCGGCCGCCGGACTGCTCAACCTGGTCATCTTCGATGCCTTCGCCAACATCGTGAGCGAGGAGCGGTTGATGGACATGTACCAGTACCGACCGCAGGAGGTCGGCGTCCAGAATCATAGCTGGGGCAACGCGGATGTGACGCTGTCCCAGCCCGGCCCGCTGGAGGAGGTCGGCGTCGCCAACGCGATCAGCCTCGGTCGCGGCGGACGTGGGGTGGTGATGGTCCGCTCCGGCGGCAACGAACGGACCATCACCGGCAACGCGAATCACGACGGAGCCGCGAATGATCCCCGGGTCATCGCCGTCGCCGCGGTGCGCCGCGACGGCCGCGTCGCGAACTACTCGAACCCGGGTGCGTGCATCCTGGTCGGAGCCCCGAGCGGGGATCAGGACGATCCGTTCGCCCCGACGGACCTCGTCCTGACGACCGACCAGGAGGGTAGTCGCGGGTACAACGCCACGACCGGTACAGGGGACTCGGCGAACTACACCCTCGGGGACACCGGCTTCACCGGCACCTCCGCCTCGGCGCCCCAAGTGGCTGGACTGGCGGCGCTGGTCCTCGCCGCCAACACGAACCTGACCTACCGCGACGTGCAACAGGTCCTGCTCCACGCGGCCAGGCATCCTGATCGCGCGGATCCGGACGTGCGTCGGAACGGGGCCGGGTACTGGGTGAGCGACAACCAGGGGTTCGGCATCCCCGACGCCGGCCAGGCAGTCCGCCTCGCGCAAGGTTGGAGCAACCGGCCGCCGCTTCGGACGGTTTCCCAAGCCACCAACCTCAGCCTCCAAGTCCCGGACGACGGCCTGCGTGTGCGGGTCACCGGGACCAATGGTGTGGAACGTAGCCTCCGGTGCGAATCCAGCCTCGGGGTGCACACGGACGATCCCACACCGCGGCTGCCCCTGGTGTTCGTCGGACAGGCAACCAACGCGCTGGAGGTGGACCTCAGCGGTCGGGCGGCGCTGATCGAGCGAGGCACGAACTTCTTCCGCGACAAGCTGGCCTTCGCCGCCGACGCGGGCGCTGCCTTCGCCGTGATCTTCAATCACGTGGACGGCGACGAGATCTTCACGCCCGGGGGCACCGACTTCGCGGCGATCCCAGCGGTGATGATCAGCGAGAACGAGGGACGGGCCCTCGTGGCGCGTCTGGCGGCGGGCGAGACGATCCAGTCGAGCCTGACACTCGAGACCGCCCGCCAGGAGTTCACGGTCACCAACACCCTCGTCTGCGAGCACGTGGGCCTGCGCGTGCGCGCGAGCCATGGCCGCCGTGGCGATCTGCGTCTCACCCTGGTCTCACCCGCCGGCACCCGCAGCGTTCTCCAACGGCTGAACGACGACACCGAGCCCGGACCCGACGACTGGACTTACTGGTCGGTGCAGCATTTCTACGAGTCGTCGGCGGGGATCTGGACGGTGCAATGTGCCGACGAGGCTCCCGATGTGACCGGCAGCCTGTTGGAGTTGCAGTTGCTGATCCGCGGCGTGGCGATCGAGGACACCGACACCGACGGGTTGGCGGATGGCTGGGAGCGGGACGTCTTCGGTTCGCTGGCGGAGGCGGCCCTGGGTGACCCGGACGGCGATGGCCTCACGAACGCACGCGAGCAAGCGCTGGGCACGAACCCGCGGACGAACGATCAGCCGCTGCGTTTGGAGGTGGCGTCCTACGATCCCGGACGGTTGCTGCGGCTGAGTTGGCCAGCCTTGGATGGCACCGAATACCGCATTCTGGCCGCCAGCCGGGTGGGGGAGGTTCCGACAGAGATCGGGCGCGTGGTGGGCTGGTTCCCCGAGGCGGACCTGGTGGTGCCGCTCGACCGGACGACCAATCAGTTCCTCTGGATCGAGACGCCTTGAGGTGGTTGCGCCGGGAACGTGTCGTGGACCAGATTGCCGGCACCGTGAACCCGTTGTCTCGCCGCCTCGCCCTCCAGGCCATTCCCGTGCGGAGGAGATTCGCCGCCGCCCAAGTGATCGTCGGTTGGCTCGTGTCGGTGGTGACCACCCAGGCGGCTCCGGCGTGGCAGGCGGGTGAAGGGCACCGGTGGGTTCCCCTGCCCGTGACGGCCACCGGGAGGACAGGGCTCGAACGAACCGATCCAGCCACCACAGGGCTCGCCTTCACGAATCTCATCCCCGAAAGCCGTCACTTGACCAACCAGGTCCTCCTCAACGGCTCGGGCGTGGCGGCGGGCGACCTCGACGGGGACGGCCGCACGGATCTGTTCTGCGCCGGGTTCGACAACGACAACGCGCTGTTTCGCAACCTGGGAGGTTGGAAGTTCGAGGAGGTGGGCGCGGCGGCGGGCGTGGCGCTCCCCGGATTCGACTGCACGGGGGCGGCGATGGCGGACCTCGATGGCGATGGCGATCTGGACCTCGTCGTGAACACCCTCGGTCAGGGAACCCTGATCCTGTTCAACGACGGCCAGGGCCGCTTCACCCGCGCACCGTATCTCCTCAACCCCGGCCGCGCCGGGATGACGGTGGCGATCGCCGACATCGATGGTGATCGCCGGCCGGACTTGTACCTCGTGAACTACCGGTCCCGCGCTCTCATGGACATGCCGGGGTCGCGCATGACCTTCAAGAAGGTCGGGAGTCGCACGGTGGTGGACACCGTCAATGGGCGGCCCACTTCCGATCCCGAGTTTCGGGATCGGTTCGTGGTCAACAATCAGGGGGGCATCGAGGAGAACGGGGAACCGGATGTCGTTTATCGGAACGTGGACGGCACCCGGTTTGTCGAGGTGCCATGGACCGGCGGGGCCTTCCTGGACGAAGCGGGCGCGCCGCTGTCCGGGCCTCCGCTCGACTGGGGGCTCGCCGCGATGTTTCGCGACGTGAACGCCGACGGGCGGCCAGACCTCTACGTCTGCAACGACTTCCAGTCCCCGGATCGGCTCTGGCTGAACCTCGGCGGCGGGCGCTTCCAACTGGCCGCTCCGCTGGCCCTGCGTCGGACCAGCCTTTCCTCGATGGCCGTCGATTTCGCGGATCTCAATCGCGATGGCTTCGAGGATTTCATGGTCCTGGAGATGCTGAGCCGCAGCCATGACGTGCGGATGCGCTGGGTCCGTGAGAATTTCCCGCACCAACCCGTGATCGGTCGCTTCAACGACCGCCCGCAACTCGAGCAGAACACCGTTCAGTTGGCGCGCGGGGACGGCACGTGGGCGGAGATTGCCCAGTTCGCGGGACTCGAGGCCGCCGAGTGGGCCTGGAGCTGCGCTTTCCTCGACGTCGACCTCGATGGCTGGGAGGACCTCCTGGTGGTGAACGGGATGGAACGTGCCGGTCGCGACCTCGACGTCGCCGAGCGCCTGAAGGCGGCACGCGCCGGGAAGCGGCTCACGGAGGCGGAGATCTTCGCGGCGCGACGGATGTTCCCCCGGCTGGCCACCGCCAACCTCGCCTTCCGTAACCAGGGCAACCTGACCTTCGCGGAGGTCGGCCAGTCGTGGGGGTTCGACCTCGCCGGGGTCTCCCAAACCATCGCCCTGGCCGATTTCGATGGGGACGGAGACCTGGACGTGGTGGTGGGCAACCTGAACGGTCCGCTCTCGGTGTACCGCAACGAGTCGGCCGCTCCCCGCGTAGCGGTGCGCCTGGCTGGACGTGCCCCAAATACGCAGGGTCTCGGCGCACGTATCGAGGTCGATGCCACCATCCCCGCCGCCGCGAACCCGGCGGCGGGGGAGGGCGATCCGCTCGCCGCCTCCGTCCCTCCTGCCCCCCGCCCCCAGTCGCGGCAGGTCTTCGCCGGCGGCCGCTACTTGTCCGCGGATGACGGGCTGAAGTGCTTCGCCACGGGCAGCGCCACCCAACTCACCGTCCGGGTCCACTGGCCCGGGGGGGCGCAGTCCGAGGTGCGGGGCATCCCCGCCAACACGCTGGTGGAGGTTGTCGAGCCCCCCGCCGCCCCCGGCGCGTCCAACCCCTCGCGCCCTACCAGGGCCGCACTGGTCCGCGCGGAGGGGCCAACGCTGCGGTTCGAGGACCTCACCGTCGCGCTGGGTCACCGGCACACCGAGGAGGCCTTCGAAGATTTCGCCCGACAACCCCTCCTGCCGGCCAAGCTGAGCCAGCCCGGCCCCGGCCTGGCCTGGGCCGATTTTGACGGCGACGGTCGCGATGATCTGGCGATCGGGGCGGGGCGGGGCGGCAGGATCGCGATCCATCGCCTGACCGCCGATGGCTCCTGGGCCAGATTGGACACCCCCGCGCTCCAGGCTCCGCTGCCGCGCGACGCCACCGCCGTCCTCGGTTGGCCGCGCACCCAGGGCCCGGCGGCCCTGCTCGTGGTGCTGGCCAACTACGAGGACGGCGCCGCCCTCGGGCCGCAGATAATCGGTGGTGAAGGAATCAGGCAGCCGCTGACCGAATGGACGCCGGCCGGGGAATCGAGCCCCGGGCCCGCGGCCATCGCGGACATCGACGGCGACGGCGACCTGGACCTGTTCGTGGGCGGGCGGGTGATTCCCGGCCGCTGGCCGGCGCCTGCGTCCTCGCGATTCTGGCGCAACGAAGGCGGGCGCCTCGTGGCCGACCCCGCTCGCAGCCGCGTGCTCGCCGAGGTGGGCCTGGTCAGCGGAGCCGTGTTCACCGACGTGGATGGGGACGCCGACGCCGACCTCGTGCTCGCCTGCGAATGGGGATCGCTGCGGGTGTTCCGCCAGGAATCGGGAGGCTTCATCGAGGCCACCTCCGCGCTCGGCCTGGACACCCGCCGCGGGCTCTGGACCTCGGTGGCAGCGGGGGACTTCGACGGGGACGGCCGGATGGACCTCGTGGCCGGGAACTGGGGTCGCAATACGCCGCTCGAACGGGGGCGGCAGCGGCCAACCGGTGCAACGCCCGCGCATCCGGGTGCTCCGTGGCGGCTCTACCACGGCGATTTCAACGAGGACGGCGTGTACGACGTCCTGGAAGCCCACTTCGACGTCGACCGAAAGCGGTTCGTGCCCGACCAGCCCCTGACGTTTCTGGCGGAGGCGCTGCCGGCCCTGCGCGAACGGTTCGCTTCGCACACCGCCTACGGCGAGGCGGGGGTGGCCGAGGTGTTGGGCGAGGCTCTGGCCGCCGCCCAGGTGCTCGAGGCGGGCTGGCTGGAGTCCACCCTGTGGCTGAACCGGGGCAACCGTTTCGAAGCCCGCCCCCTCCCCCCCGAAGCCCAATGGGCACCCGTCTTCGGAGTGGCCGTCGCGGACGCCGACGGCGACGGCGCGGAGGATCTGTTCCTCGCCCAGAACTTCTTCGCCCTGCCGCCGCACGCACCCCGCCTGGATGCAGGGATCGGGTTGTGGCTCCGAGGGGATGGGAGGGGCGGGTTCACCCCGGTTCCGGGCCGCATCAGTGGCGTGGAGATCTATGGCGAGCAACGCGGGGCAGCCGTCGCGGACTTCGACGGCGACGGCCGCGTGGATCTGGCGGTCGGGCAGAACGGGGCGGCCACGCGACTGTTCCGCAACACCGGCGCGCGGCCGGGTCTGAGGGTGCGGCTGGCCGGGCCGGCGGGCAATCCGGCCGGGGTGGGCGCGCGCTTCCGCTGGCGGCAACCGTCCTCGGCCATGCACGAGGTGCGGTTGGGCGGCGGTTACCTGTCCCAGGACTCCCTGGTCAAGGTGCTGGCCCGGCCACCGGGTGCGGAGGTGTTGACGGTGATCTGGCCGGGCGGAGAGGCCCGGGATTACCCGGTTGAGGCGGGAGCGCGGGAGGTGATTCTGCCAGTTGGCGGTGGCGTTCCCGCCGCGTTCTGAGGTACCCGGCTTTTCTCGCTCCAACGTGGCTTTTTGCCCCATGAAAGCGGGATGCGAAGCCGCTATTTAATACTCAGCATTAAAAATTTTAGTTCCAGGAAATCCCTTGAGAAGGCCGGGGCCGCCCGCGTATAGAATACCCGTTCACCCCGGTCCACACGACTCACACCAAGAACCATGCAAACCAGAAATAAAACGCAGCGGTGGCTGACCGCCGTTGGGGCGGTCGCTCTCGCGGCCTCGGCCATGACGGCACAGGCCATCACCGACAAGCTCTTCGATTTCAACGAGGACCCAACCGGCGTCCTCAAGACCTACGGCAATGCCGAGTGGCGGCCGGACGGCGGCAACCCCGCTGCGGGCGGGTACCTGTCCATCACCGATGCGATCAACAGCCAGAGTGGCATCATCGTCTTCGACGACTTCGATAACGGCCTGATCGTCAAAGGCTTCAACTTCAAGGTCGATCTCCGCGTCGGCAACCCGGTCGGCCAGGGCGGCCGGCCGGCGGATGGGTTCAGCGTCAATTTCGCACGCCAGACCGACCCCATCATCGTCAAGGCCGACGCCGACCAAACGCCCGATAGCGGTGCCGATAGCGCGGGCGCCGCTGAGTTCGGCACCAAAACCGGCATCGCCGTCAGCTTCGACACCTGGTCCGGTAACGTCCTCCCGGATAGCCCCGACCTCGAAGGCGTCATCGTCCGCGTGGACAACAAGACCATCACCCGGGTGGCCATGCCGACGCGCAACGGCGCGTGCGACGACGCCACCAGCCTCCAGACCGGCCCTTACAACGCCGACACGTCTGGGGCGGTGGATGGCCTCTGCTGGGCAGGTCTGGAAGTCGACCTCGACGCCGCGGGTTTGCTCACGGTGAAGTGGAAGAGTGCGACCCTCCTCGACAAGTTCGCCACCACCTTCGCGCCGAGCCGCGGTCGTATCGTGTTCATGGGCCGCACCGGCGGGGCCAACCAGAACAACCACATCGACAACATCCGGATCAGCACGATCCCGGCCTCCACGGCGACCATCGCCGGCGTGGACCACACCCCGACGTCCTTCACGGTCAAGATCGACGACGCCCCGGGTAGCGTGGCCACCGCCGCCAGCGTCGTGATCAAGCTCGACGGCGCCACCGTCCCGGCCACCGCCACCAAGTCCGGCGACACGGTCACGGCGACCTACTCACCGGCGACGCCCTTCCTTTCCGGCTCGAGCCATGAGCTGGACGTGACCTACGCCGACGCCGCCACGACCTACAACGAGAAGCGCAACTTCACCACCGAGGTCTACGGCACGCTCACCGCGGCGATCCGGGCGACGGGTGTGAACACCAGCCAGCCTGGGTTCCGCATCCGCCCACACCAAGTCCAGCAGACCACCACCATCCTCGCCAACACCATTGCCCGCGCCGAGAACCAGCTCGCCGGCGGCGAAGGCGCGAACGCCATCGACCTCGTCACCCTCGGCGCCGACGCCCAAGGCTATGTGACCTGGCCCGAAGCCCTCAACGTGGGCAACAGCGGTGGAGCAGGCTCCTTCCCCGACGGCCTCGGCCTCGACTCCCTCGGCATGCCCGGCATGGACGCCGATGGCAACCAGTTGGCGAACGAGAACAACTCGGCCTTCGAGTTGCTCACCTACGTGAACTTCCCGACCGCCGGTTTCTACCGGATGGGCGTGCGCAGCGACGACGGCTTCCGCCTGCAAGCGGGTGGTGATTCACGCGACGTGTTCGCAGTGCGCCTCGGCCAGTACGACGGCGGTCGCGGCATGGACCCCGGCACGGAGTTCTACGTGCGGGTCATCGACGCCGGCACCTACCCGGTCCGAATGGTCTGGCAGAACGGTGACGGCGGCGCCGGCGCCGAATGGTACGTCGTCGAGTCCAGCGGCACCGCCGTGCTGGTGAACGACGGGAACGTGGCCACCTCGCTCAAGGCCTACCGCACGAGCACCGCAGCGGTGCCCTATGTTGCCTCGGTTGTCCCGGGCGCTGACTCCACCGGCATTCACGCCCAGCCGGCCGTTGCGGCGGTCATTGAGAATGCGGGCTCGGTGGATGCGAACAGCGTCACCCTCTCGATCGACGGCACGGCGCTGACCACGACCAAGACCACCGCGGGCACCCGGCTCACCGTCCAGGGCACCGCCCCGTCGATCCTCGACAGCGGCTCGGTGCACAAGGCGACTCTCAGCTACACGCCCACCGGCGGCACCGCGGTCAGCCGCGAGTGGTCCTTCACCGTCATCGGCTACTCCAGCAGCGTGCTCCCGACCGGCATCGCCGGAACTGTCGGCGCCGGAACCGTTCCCGGCTTCCGCGTCCGCGTGGTCCAGCTCGATACGGATCCTGGCCAGACAGATGCGGGCGCCCGCGGGGCGACCGAGTTGGTGTGGACCGAGGGCATGCTGTCCGGCAAAGCCGGCGCCAATGTGGCCGACCTGACGACGTTCACCGACGGCGGCTACCACCAGGAAGCCACCACCATCAATTACTCGCAGCCCGGCGCCGACGGAAACCCCGAGGCCGCAGGTAACTTCAATCCGAACCGGCCCATCCCCGGCATTCCGGGCACCGGCGCGGCGAATGCGAACACCGACACCATCAGCGCCGAGGTCCTGACCTTCGTCGAGTTCCCGACCACGGACTTCTACATGATGGGCGTGAACAGCGACGACGGTTTCAAGGTGACCTCGAGCCACGCGGTGACACAACCGCTCACCATCACGGCTCCCGCCAACATCGTCGGCGCACTCGCCGGTGTGGCCAGCGTGCGGGGTGACAATCAGGGCGGCGGCATCTTCGCTCCGCTCCCGACGACCCCGATCGAAGGTGACGTCGTCGTCGCCCAGGGCAACAACACCGGGTGGGATGCGGCGACCCCGGCCAACCAGGGTTGCGGCACGGCTCTCGTGAATGCAGCCGCGGTTCAGGGCAAGATCGTCCTCGTCAGCCGGGGTACCTGCCCCTTCCTCGAGAAGGTTCGCAATGCCGCCAGTGCCGGCGCGATCGGCGTGCTCGCCTACCAGAACCGTACGGATCCCCCGCTGGTGCTCGGCGGCGACCCGAACACTCTCACCATCCCCGCCTTCTCGATCAGCCAGGCCGATGGTGCGAAGCTCACGGCTGCCACGGGCGCCAAGGTCCGCATCCAGGGCGAAGCCGGCCAGGTGCTCGGCTCGTTCGGTGCCGGCCGCGGAGCCTCGGACACGATCTTCGGCATGAGGGTCGATCAGGCCGGCGTGTACCCGCTCCGACTGATCTGGCAGGAGGGCGGCGGCGGGGCGAACCTCGAGTGGTTCTCCGTCACGCCCAGCGGCACCAAGATCCTCCTCAATGACACCGCCGCGGGTGCTCTGAAGACCTGGCAGAAGGCGACCATCGCCACCAGGCCGACCCTCGCGATCGCCACCGCGGGCGCCGACGTCAAGGTCACCTACACCGGCACCCTGCAGTCCGCCGACAGCGTGAATGGACCGTACACCGACGTCGCAGGTGCGAGCGGTGGCAGTTACACGACCGCCGCCTCGGGCGCCGGTAAGTTCTACCGCGCGCGGAACTGACCGCCGCAAGGAGCCTCCGGATCCGCTGCAGGATCCGGAGGCAATCCACTTCTCTGACGCGAGGACCGGGCTTGGGCCCGGTCCTTTTTTTGTTCCCGTAGCCGCCGTGGTGACACGGCGCTGTCCTTCAGGCACCGTCCCGGTCCCTTCTCCTGACCGTAGCCGCCGTGGTGACACGGCGCTGTCCTTCAGGCACCGTCCCGGTCCCTTCTCCTGACCGTAGCCGCCGTGGTAACACGGCGCTGTCCTTCAGGCACCGTCCCGGTCCTGCGGGGTGATTAAGATTAAGATTAACAGTAAGATAAGATACGGAGCTGAGAGATGCCCGGATCTCAGACCGGCGACCTTCTACTGTCGCTTCGCGACCCTCAGGAAGGAACATCATGGACCCTGGTAGGGTCGGATCAACTCGCGTTCCTCGGGCCGGAGCGCGGCGTTGGTCAGGCTGCCCGCCAGCGCGCGGGCCTGGCTCTCCCGGCCGGTGGCCCCGAGGAGCGCCACATGCAGGGCCGCCAGGTGCGGCGGCAGCGGGTGGTTCGGCAGGGGAATCTTCGCCATGTGATTCCGGGTGCGCTCCCGTTCCTCCAGCCGCAGGCAGCCGTACGCCGCCACGAGGCGGGCGGTCAACCGGAGATCCGGACGTTCCAACACGCTCTCCGCCAGGCCAACCGCCGGTCTCAGGTTCTCTCCGAGCAGAACATCGTAGTGCGCAACCTGCAGCCGCCGCACCGCGTTGCCCGGGTCCAGCGTCGACAGGCGTCGGACGTACTCGCGGGCCGCCCAGGTGTCCCCGGAGGCATCCACAAGACGGGCCAGGATCTGCGTGGCGCGAGGACCTTCGAGGGGGTCGAACGTAAGGGACTTGCAGGCGCGGGCGGCGAGGTCGTCCATGCCCCTCGCCCGGGCATACTCGGCGACCTGGCGAAGCCGGGCCGGCTTGCGGGCCGCCATGCCCCAGAGTTTGTCTTCGTGGTTCCTGGCGGCTCGCTCGTCCTTCAACCGCACCGCCAGATGGCAGCGCTCCAGTTCGAGACTCAGGGGGTCGGCGTCGTGGCGGTCCCGCAGCGACTCCCGGTAGGCGGCCGCGAGTTGACCGATGCCTTGCAGGGCGACCCGGCGATGGCTGGCCAGCTGGGGACGGTCCCGGACGCGCTCGGAGGTCAGGAGGATGAGCGTCTGGTCGAAGAGTTGATGACGGTGCAGCCAGTTCACGACGGTGAGCATCTCCTCGTCGCTCGTTGGCTGGAGTCGGGCCAGGGCGGCCAGGGCAATGGCGCGCGCTTCGGCCGGGTCCAGTTCCATGCGGGCATCAGCCAACAAGACCTGGTGGCGCAGGACGTCCGGCTCCAGTTCCGCGAGGATGCCGGCCGCCAACCGACGATCCGCTGTCGTGGCGCCGCTGCGGTGGATCAGGCGCTCGAGGGCGTCGAGGCGAGGTGGACCCACCCCCGGAGAACGGGCGAGATCGATGAAGATGTTTCGGGCCTCCGCCACCACGGCCGGGTCCGGATGCGCATCCAGCAGGGTGCCCAGGTCCAGCAGGCCGGCGGCCGCTTCCGGATGTTCCCGGCGGAGGGCCTGCGACTGCTCCAGCGCCTCACGAAGGTCGTTTTGGAGCAGGTGATAGCGGGTGGCCAGCAGCCGCACGCGGGCGCTCGGGTCCGGTACCGCCAACAACCGCTTCACCTCCGCTTCCGCCACGCTGGGCTCGTCCAGCGCGAGGGCGAGTTCCACGTAGCCTGCGCGATCCTCGAGGCTGGCGTCGGGGCGCTCCAGCAGCCGGCTCCAATACCCCAGGCCCGCTGGAGATTCCGCCTGCGCCAGCACCTGGGCGGTCAGGCGCAACACCCGCGGTGACCCCGGATCCCGCTGCCCTCCCCTCAGCGCGTGGTCGTAGGCCTCGCTGAGCCGACCCAGCGCGAGCATTTGCTCGCCAGCCGCCGCGTCTTCCTGGGCAAGTCGCTGCTGGCGCCCCCGCCAGATCGGAGGGCCGAGGATCGCGGTGAGGATCCCGAGGATGACCAGACCCCTGACGATCCAGCGGGTGACCGACTGCTGCCACCAGGGGACGTAATCATAGGCCACGTAGTGGCTGTCGGGTGACTGCTCGTTGGGCTCCATCGTTCGTCGTTCCCGCCTCCCTCGCGAGGATCAGTCTGCCACCGACCTGCCCCCGACGCGAGCCGCGTCCTCCCCGGACCGCGGTTCTCCCGAACCGCAGCGGCCAGAACGCGGGTCAGGCGTGGGAGGAATCCCTGGTGCGGGTCGCGAGATTCCGCGCTGCGGGTCTGGAAGACCCGCGGTCCGGACCGCGGTTCTCCCGAACCGCAGCGGCCAGAACGCGGGTGGGGCGGCGGTCGAATGCACGACCCATGGCCGATCCGGCACCTCGACCCACTCCCACCATGACCGTCGCCAAGGCGGCGAGCGCCGTCCGGACATTCCAACCCCGGGTGGTCTACCCCTATCACTACCGCAACTCGGACGGCTCGCTCGCCGACCTGGACAGCTTCCAGCGATTGGTAGGCACTGAGATCGCGGTTGAGGTCCGCCGCCGCAAGTGGTATTGAATCCGTCCCACTCCCCGCCGCCGCACTTGGCCATCGGCCAATCCATCGCATGTCCGACCTCGCGCACTCCCAACCCCGACGGACCCCCACTTCTCCACCCTTTCCCTCCCACGACCCGGCTCCGACCGGTCGACCTCCGCAATCAGCACCATCACACCATCCGAGCATCCGCGTTCGTAACACCAACATCCCCATGAAGTCCTCGTTCCTACGTCCTCGCCCCCTGATCGCCCTCGGCATCGCTGCCGCCGTGGTCGTCACCGCCGCCACCTCCTTCGTGCAGGCGGCCGACAAGAAGCCCAAGTACTCCGTCGAGGAGGTGATGAAGGCGATCAACAAGGGTGACGACAACATCGCCAAGCGTGTCAACAGCGGCACCGCCTCCAAGGCGGACATCGCCAAGCTGGTGGAGCACTACGAGTCGCTCCCGCTCAACAAGGCCCCGAAGGGCGAGCAGAAGAGCTGGGACGAGAAGACCGCCGCCCTCCTCAAGGCGGCCCGCGGCATCAAGGCCGGCGAGGCGGGTGCCCAGGCCAAGTTCAAGGAAGCCGTCAACTGCAAGGCCTGCCACACCGCTCACAAGCCGGACTGAGCCGGCTCTGCGTCGTGCGTCGGCCCACGATTGCCGACTGGGGATTGTTGATGGAGGACTGGTGATTGGCCGAGCGCACGACTCGGCTCGCTGGTCTGCCGCAAGCAGGCGTTTCAACGCCTGGACGAGTGCGAGTCATCAATCTCCGTCCCGGAGCGACGGTCTCAAACTCGGCCATCCTTCAGATCTACACCGAAATCTCACTCTCACTCTCACTCTCACTCTCACTCTCACTCTCACTCTCACTCTCACTCTCACTCTTAATCTTAATCTTAATCTCCTGATCCACGCAGTGAAGACCAGAGCCTTTCTGTCGGCGTCGAGTCTCGCGTGGTCGAAGTGGACTTCCCGGCGAGAAGCCACTGCAGATGAGGAATGTGACGAAGAACCGCGGGGTTGAGATTAAGATTAAGAACAAGAGGAAGAGGAAGAATGGGAGGTCCGAGATGGACGCTAGACTCGAGTCCGGACCTCGAAGGGCCGGCTACCTTCATCCGTTGCTACGCGACAACCGGAAATGGCCAAACTCCAAGGCGTCGCGGAGCGACGCAACGAGGGGGGGGGGGGGGGGGGGGGGG
>JBBQML010000009.1:0-19758 GCA_038328885.1 Verrucomicrobiota bacterium
GGAGCGCCCGGGGGTGACGATCCCCTGAGGGACGTGCCCGGGCTGCGGATGGTGTACCAGCGGCCAGGGCACCCGGAGGTGGAAGTCTTCGCCAACCGCCTCAGCCCGCTCGAAAGTGAGGCCTTGTTCCAGCGGACCCGGGCCAGTTTCGAGGCCCGGGGTGGAAGCCGGACGGTGGTGGAGACCCCGGGACGCCTTCGATTGTCCAGTTCGGCGCCGCCGGAGACGGTGGAGGTCTGGTCCCTGCCAGGCTGGATGTTCCGGTTTCGGGCTCCCGGCGAACTCGAGGCGGAGTTCATCCGGGCCTATCTCCTCGAGATCCAGCCGGATCGCAGACACTGAACGCGTTTTCAGCTGGATCGGTCCGGCTCAGGCGCCCATGCCATCCTCGAAAGAGCCCCCGGCGACCGGGAAGCAGAGGTGGTCACGGACATATGCGACGCCGTTGGCGCTGGTGTAGTCGAGGTCCTTGTGGGCGCTCTCCGCCTCCACGACGAGCGGGGCGGTCTTGGTGCCCATGAGATCGCAGTAGCGGCGGGGGTAGCCAGCGAGGAGGAGCATCTCGACGTATCGCGTCATGCTGAGGTCCCCGCTGGGCAGGTCCGTGAACTGCATGCCACGCCGGGTCCACTCGGGTTGCATGGCGCGGAGCGGGAAGCCGGGGCGCACCGTATGATTCTTGACGTGGGCCGCGTAGATGCGCTGGGCCACGGACAGGAACCGCGTCTCGGAGGTCTCGCCCTCCCAGCAGTGCGACGGGTCGGCGTTCACGGCCAGGGAGGCGTCGCCATCGCACACTTGGACGAGCAGGTGAAAATCGTCCGCGCACATCGCGGCCGTTCCCGGGTGAATCTCATGGCAGAGCTTGATGCCCCGATCATTCGCGGCCTTGCGGAGCTTGGCGGTTTTCTTGACGAAGCGCTCCTTGCCCTCCTGGAGGAGGTCGTACCCGGGGCCCTTCCAGAAACCCCAAGGGTAGCCGGTGGCAAGTTCCCAACCGAAGGCCACGCCCCAGAACATTGGCACGATCTTCACGTTCAGTTCCGCAGAGAGGTCCAGGAGTTTGAGCAGGTAGCCCTCGGCCCACTTCTCGAGCTTCTCCGGCGTGAGCTTCTGGGCGTCCGGCGGAATGAAGGGATGGCCCGACTTGGTACCGGTCCAGGCGCTGGTATGCACCCAGAAGGGGCAGTGGGCGGAGATGCCGTCGAGGGTCATTCCCCTCGACTCGAAGGTCTCACGGATCTCCTTGGCGGACTTGAAGAGCTTTCCTCCATGGAGCATGTAATTGCTTGGCTGTACGCCTGTTGCACCCGATCTCCGGGCGTAATCCAGAAACTCACTCAGGCTCTTTGCCCCGTGTTGAGCGCCTTCGATCGAGGGGTGGTAGCAGACGTTGGCCATAGAATGTCCAGTGGTTGAAAACCTGCGGTGACGGTCGGTTCCCCACCAATAAGGAGCGGGGTGCACCCGCGCAATCTTCAAGTGGCTCAAAACAGGTTGCGTCAACGCTCCCACCGCTGGCCGGGAGGTCCTGCTCTGCGGATTGGGGAACCCCGCGGCCCGGAACGAAGCCGACCACCCGGGGACCTGCCAGGGTGGCAACCAGTGGGGACGATCGATCCACGCCGGGAGGGTGCGGCTCGGGACACGGGCGAAAAACCCTGCAAGAACCGGCACGCCCGATGCGTTGTCTCCCAGGTCCCTCGGCCACCGAGGGGTCGCCAGGGGAGGATCGAAGATGGGACGGCTTGGGTCATCAGGCGTGCGGAGGCGAGGGACCGGAGGCCTGCGGGCGACCGGTGGGGGGTTCACGCTCACCGAACTCCTGGTGGTGCTGGGAATCCTCACCCTCCAGGCGGCCATGCTGCTGCCCGTGGCGAGCCGGACT
Organism: Verrucomicrobiota bacterium; assembly: GCA_038328885.1. Taxonomy (GTDB): domain Bacteria; phylum Verrucomicrobiota; class Verrucomicrobiia; order Limisphaerales; family CAIMTB01; genus CAIMTB01. Next base: position 1,889 of record JBBQML010000009.1, read on the forward strand.
CGAGCCGCCGTCCGGGGCGTCTACTGCCTCACCAGCCTGCGCCAGTGGGGTGTGGGCACGCACCTGTACGCGGCTGACCACGACGACTGCCTGCCACCGGAGGGCGCCCCCAACCCGACCGAGCGGAGCACCAATATCGGTTGGTACATCCAACTCCCGCGCCAATTGGGCCAGACCCCGTATCATCACCTGGCGTGGCGCACCAACCCGCTGGCCCCGACGGGCACGACGCTTTGGCTTTGTCCCGCCAATCCTCGCCGCAGCAACGGCAGGAACCTGTTCCACTACTGCCTCAACCAGGACGTCGACGGCACCGGCGACCGGGATGCCCCGGTTCGCCTCGCCAGCGTCCGGGAGCCGGCTCGGTTGGTCTGGCTGTTCGACTCGAAGAACCTGCCCGCCGTCGGACCGGGGAACTATGCCGCGACCAATTTGCACGGGGACGGCGCGCAGTTTCTGTTTCTCGACGGGCATTCGGCCCGACGGGCGGGGGCGGCGTACCGCTTTCGGCCGACGAGCGGCGTGGCGGCGGACAACGGGGAAGGCACGGTCCTCTGGGAGCCCTGACCCTGGCAGACCCTTGAAAAAATCTGGCAGCCGCCCGGAACAACGCAAAGGAACCCCGAAAAGCCAATGAATGCGCCGTGTGACCACGGCGACTACGAGACAGGGGGCTTTTTGAACAGCCTGCTAGGCCGGCGGCAGGATGCGGAGGTAGATTGCCTTGAGGTAATGCGCCTCGAGGAAGCGGGCGGGGTGATCGGGAGCGTGGGCGGTGGTCAATTCCTCCCGAAACCGCCGCCCGCTGCGAGCCACACCGTCGCGCACGGCGCTGTAGAAATCGTCCGTGCCCACGTGGGCCGAGCAGGAGGACGCCAGCAGGAGCCCCGGTGGTCGGACGCGGGCGGCCCCGAGCGTCGCCAAGCGCGCGTAGGCTGCGATCGCCCCGGCGCGTTCGGCCTCCCGACGAGCCAGCGAAGGCGGGTCGAGGATGATCAGGTCAAACTCCCGTCGCGGCGAACCGGCCAGCCAATCGAAGGTGTCGGCCTGGACGCGTTCATGCCGGACGGCCGCCACGTCGGGGTGGTCCAGGTTCAGGGCGAAGTTGCGGCGGGCGCCCTCCAGCGCGTGCGGACTGATGTCGAGGTCGGTCACCGCCCGCGCCCCGCCCCGCGCCGCGTGCAGGGAGAAGCCACCCGAGAAGCTGAAGCAATTCAGCACCTCGGCACCTCGCGCCAGCCCGGCCACGTTCCGGCGATTCTCACGCTGGTCGAGGAAGAACCCCGTCTTCTGTCCACGCACCACCTCCGCCTCGAAGCGCAGACCGTCCTCGCGGAAGAAGACCGGCCCGGTCACGGGCTCACCGGCCAGGAGCTCGCCGTCGGTGCGCCGGAAGTCGGCGGAGGCGAGCGCGGCGATGTTGCGGCTCAGGCGGAGAACGAGGGAGCGCGGCTGCAGTTGCGCCTGAAGTATTGGCAGGAGCTCCGACAAGCGCGGTAACCAGGCAGCGGTGTAGAGCTTGAGCACCACGACGTCGCCATAGCAGTCGATGACGAGGCCAGGCCAGCCATCGCTCTCGCCGTGAACCGCGCGCCAGCCGGTGGTCTGGTCGTCGAAGAGTCCCTTGCGCCGGTCGAGTGACGCCGCGAGGTGCGTGCGCCACCAACCGGCATCGACCGTCACCGGTTCCCCCTGATGCACGACGCGCACGCGCATGGGCGAACCGGGGTCGAAGAGGCCGAGCGCCAGGAAACGGTCGCGTCGATCGTAGAGCACGGCGAGTTCCCCGAGGACCCCCGGACGGTTCTGGGCGGTGACGCGGTCGGCATAAACCCAGGGGTGGCCACGGCGCACGGCGGTTTCGGCGGCGGGACCGAGGTGCAGGCGGAGGCGCGAGGCGGGCGCGAGCGGGAGCATTCCCTGCGGGGAACTCGGCCCGGCGGTGCTCATGGGCGCGGTTTGGCGACCGTCGGGGAGGGTGCGGGTGGGGCGGAACCGGCCTTGGGCTCGGGCATCGGGGCCTTCACCGAGGTTCGCCAGGCGGCCAGCTTCGCCTGAAGCTCCTGGGTCTTCTCGGGCAGGCTTCGCGTGAGGTTGTTCTTCTCCCCGAGGTCCTCGACCACATTGTACAACTCCAAGCGGCCGTCCTCGAAGAACTCGAGGAGTTTGAAATTGCCGGCGCGGATGACGCCCGTCGGCGTGGTGCGCCTGCCGGATTTGCCGTACGCAGCGATATAGCCCGGAAAATGCCAGAAGATGGCATCCCGCCCCAGGTGGGCCGCGGGGTCGCGCAGGAGCGGGACCAGGCTGACGCCATCCAGCGGGTGGTCGGAGGGTGGGCGGATGCCGGCGATTTCGCACAGCGTGGGGAGGAGATCAACGTGCACGCCAGGCTGGGGCGTTCGGGAACCCGGTTGGGTGACCCCCGGCCAGCGGACGAGGAAAGGCACCCGCAGCCCACCCTCGTACAACATGCCCTGCCCCCCGCGCAGCGGCGCGTTGTCGGTGACGCCGATACGACGTCCGGTGTCGGTTTCGGTGTAGCCCCCGACCCCGCCGTTATCGGACAGGAAGATGACCACCGTGCGGTCGGCGAGTTGGAGTTCGGTGAGGCGGGTGAGCAACCGCCCGACGCTGTCATCGAGGCAGGCAATCATGGATGCGTAGGCGGCATCGCGGTGGCCCCCGGCAGGCGCCTTCTTCTCGAAACGCCCCAGGACGTCGGGCTTGACCTCGAAGGGCGCACGGACCGCCAGGTGCGAGACCAGGATGAAAAAGGGTTGCTCCCGGTGACGCTCCATGAAGTCGGCCGCGCGGGCCGTGACGAAGTCGGGTTGAAAGGTGCCGGGAGGGACCTCGGCGGGCGGTCGAACCTCGAACCCAAGGTACTTGTCGGTGGTCAGCACCGCCTCGTCGAACCCGAAACGGGTGGGCTGCGCCTCGTCCTCGGTGCCCAACTGCCACTGCCCGACAATCCCGGTCGCGTACCCGGCCGCCTTGAGGACGGAGGCCAGGGTCGGAGTTCCGGGCCGGAGGCTGCTCCGATTGTCGGGCGGCACGAGACGTCGGGCGCTGTCGTCGCCCGGCGCCAGGGTATCCACGGCGTAGACGCCGGATCGGGGGCTGTACTCCCCGGAGATCAGGGACGCGCGGGTGGGCGGGCCGCTGGGGGAGACGTAGAAACTGGTGAACCGCATGCCGGAGGCCGCGAGGGCATCGAGCTGGGGGGTTTCGTAAAACCGTGAGCCGGCGAACCCGGCGTCCGTCCAGCCGAGGTCGTCGGCGAGGATGATCACCACGTTGGGTGGGCGGTTCGTGGCAGTCTGGGCCGAAGCCCAGGGAGCGAGGAGGCAGATTAGAAGAACCCGTAGTCGGTTCACGCAGCCGACAGGATGCCAGATCCCGTTCCAAATTGCGAACCGCTCATTGCCTCGCGGCGTGGTTATCCGCTATTCCTCGCCCGATGCCTTCGGTGGCCGAACAACTTAGATCCGCCCGCGAAGCGCAGCGACTCACGCTGCGCGAGGTTGCGGAGGCCACGAAAATCCGCACCGACCACCTGGAGGCGCTTGAGCGGGCAGACTACCATCCCTTCCCCGCCCCGGTCTACATCCGTGGCTCGGTCCGCACGTACGCCGCTTGTCTCAAGATGGACGTCGCCGCGGTGATCGCAGACCTCGATGCCGAATTGGCGCAGTCCCCGGATTTCAGCGGTCCTCCCAGCCTGATGGGCGAGCGCCGGGGCCCGCTCGACTGGGTGACCTACCAACTGTCGCGCGTGAATTGGCGGTTGGCCGGGTTCGTGGCGCTGATCGTCACCTTGGTGAGTGGCAGCCTCATCGGCTGGCAGATGTGGAACCGGCGACGGCACGAGGATCCCCTCAGCCGACTGGGCCCCGGGCTCTATCGACCGGCCACCGCTGCCGCCTCCTCCGCCGCCGCGGAAGGCGATCTGCTGCCCATCCCCACGAATGCCGTTGCCGCCGGGCGGCGGCGTGGGGAGTAGGGAGTCGGGAGTGGGGCGTAGGGAGTCGGGAGTGGGGAGTCGGGAATCGGGAGTAACGCCTCTCTTCCTCCGGCTCCACACCCCCCACGGGGCCGCAGGCCCCTTCAACGGACGAGGTGCGGGGCCAGGAAATAGAGGCCGGCCCGGAGGTTGGGCAGCGGCAGTCCGAGGTCGATCGTCACCTTGCTGCCCGCCTTCGCGCTCTGGCCCAACAAGCGGAAGAGGGAGCCGAACGACGCCGGCCGGAAGTACTCGACCAGTTTGGATTCCTCGATGCCTGCGAGTTTCTCCGCCCGCTCCACGGCCGCGCTGAAGTCGCCCAATTCGTCCACAAACCCGAGTTTCCAGGCCTCCTTGCCGGAGAGCAGGCGACCGTCGGCATAATCGCGCCAGTTCTTGATCAACTGCCGCCCCTGGTCGACGGCTTCGCCTTCGTTGTCCTCGTTGTGCGCCTGGGCCAGGCCCCGCCCCTCCTCGATCACCGTCTGGAATCGCTCGAAGGTCTCGTTCACGAGGTCCTGCACAATGCGCCGTTCCTCGTAGGTGATGTCCTCCTCGCGCTTGTCCGGGCTGAGCATGTCCTTCAGCGCGCCGCTCTTGAAGACTTGGGGACGGACCCCGACCTTGTCCATCAGCGCACGCCAGTTGTAGCTGTGCATGATGACGCCGATGCTGCCGGTGATGGTCATCTCATTGGCCACAATCCAGCGGCAGGGCGCGGCGACATAATACCCGCCGGACGCCGCCACCGCGCCCATGGCGGCCACGACGGGCTTGTCGTGCGCTTCCTGGAAATCGCTGACCAGCTTGTAAATCTCATCGGAGGCGAGCACCTCGCCGCCGGGGGAATCGATCTTCAACACGATCGCCTTGACGTGGCGGTCCTTGCCCGCGCGCTCAAGTTGCTCCTCGATGTGCGAGACGAGAGTGGTCCCCTCATAGTCGACGGGGTCGCCTGAGATGACCCCCTGGACCTCGATGAGCACCACCTTGTCCCGGGTGGGGGCAGGTTCGAGCACCACCTCGGTGAGATTGTCGTGACGGGAGGAACCCACGGAGGCAAGGCCGCCCATCGGCGAATCACTCAACGTCTTCACCAGCCAAAGCACCGCGCCGCCCCCGACGACGACGAAGAAGCCGACTACCAGGAGCGCCCAGACCCAGGACGGCGTGCCGCGGCGTGCCGCGTAGGCTGGAGCGGCCGTCGCCCGGGGCGGCATGGGAAACGACCCGAGCGCCGGCGGAACGGGCGGTGGCGAAGCAGGCGCCGGTGCCGCGGACGGCACGGGAGTCGGATTCGTTGGCGGCGGAGTGGCGTCACCGCCCAGCGGGTTGTCCATGGGTGGCAAGCTAGTGAACGCAGGACGCCCCCGCAAGTGGCCGTCAGGTCAGGGCAGGGCGTCGGCCGCGGCAGGATGCAGGGGGTTTCCGGCCGGATCGATCAACGTCGCCTTCACCAGAACCACGGTCCGCGGCCCGGGAGCGCGGCCCGGTTGGTCGTCCAGTTCGCCCACCAGCAGGGTTTCGCCGTCGACCAGGACCACGTCGTTGGTGAACGAGCGGGTCACATAACCGACTGCGTTCAGGGAGAAGACCTTCCCTGGATCGTCGACTGCCGCGGGAGCTAGGTGCTGGGGTGATATCTGGATCCGTTCCGTAGCCCGGGCGACCACCAGAAGCCGCAGCGTCCTCCCATCCGGCTGTACCTCGGGAAGCGCGTCGAGCTCGCAGCTCGTCGGATGGTTGGTCTCCGACGAGGTGGAGATGATCCTCGCCTGACGCCCGCTGAGGGTCGTAAACCGCGGTCCGCCGACAAAGGTGACGTCCTTCCGCTGCTCGAGCGCGCGAAGAAGCACCCGGCGTTGGGGATCGCTGAGGATGCCCGCCACGGTTCCACCCTGGGAACTCCCGTCCGCACGGCGCGTAAAGCCGTCCCGCCGATCCAACCCCAGGGCCGACACGACTGGATCGGGCAGCGAAACGAAATGGCTCTCGATCTGGACTATGGGAGGCTTGCGGGTCAGGGGATGGGCGCTTTCGCCGGCTTCCCCCAGTTGAGCCACCTGCGCTTCCAGCGCCGTGATCTTCTCGCGTTGAGCGATCACCACGGGCCATCTCTCCTTGTAGCGAGTGAGCATCGCCGCCAGGTCCACCCGGGCTTGTGCCAACTCAAGGCGGAGGGCCTCCAGCGCTGGTCCAGAAGGGGAGCTTCCAAGGGTGGGGGACGTCGAATCCAACCCCCCGGCGGGTTGCTCGGTGGGAGCCGGATTCGATGAGGGTGGTGTCGCCGACATCACCCACTCCGGGCTGAACCGCACCCCAGCTCTCGGTGTGGCCGGGTCGACCAGAACCTCGTCGAAGTAGTCGGCAGCATGGGGCCAGAAAGAGATCGACCGGTCGGGGAGGACGGTAGCTGCCTCGGGGATGGGTGCGGCCACGGCGGCCGACCGGTCCGGTCGCCCCTCGGCCATGGGCAGGACCAGGAGGCCAACCCCCGCGATGCCAGCAATACCCAGCCAACCCAGTCCTGGACGGCGGTTCGCAGGCCGGTCGAGCAGGCGCTCGATCCGCCGGCGAAGGGCGCTCCGTGATTCCAGGATCCCCACCAGGCCCAGGCTGAGCGCGCGCGGTGCGAGGGCCGCCCGCGCCACCTCGAGCAGCGCCGCCGGGTAGCCGTCCGCTTCGGCGCCAAGTTCATGAGCGACCGTGTCGTCCACGGCTTCCTCGCGGACACCGCGCAGCCGGGCGTTGGCCATCCAGACCAGGGGGTGCCACCACCAGATCCCCTGCAGGACCGCCTGGACCGCGTTGACCCAGACATCACCGCGACGGGCGTGGGACAATTCGTGCAGCAGCACCGCCCGGAGTTGGAGCGAGTTCAGGCGGGAGGCGAGCCCCCGGGGCAGGAGAATCACCGGCCGCCACAGGCCGCAGAGCGCCGGAGAGTGGCCGTCCTCGACCAGTCGCAAACCAACCGACTGCCGAAGGCCCAACTGCACACGGGCGGAATCCAACAGATCGAAAAGCTCCGGGGGGGCAGGGGGTGCGGCGACGGTGACACGCTGGACTTGGCGCGTGCGGAACAGGAGCAAGCCCAGCAGCCCAGCGGTGCCTACAAGCCAGCTCAACAACAGCGCGCCATTCGTTTCCAGCCGCGCTGGCTTGCGTGATGCTAGCGGGGCCGGGATTGACGAGGGCGTTGGGTTCATCAGACCGGTCGGGTAGCTCACCTCGAAGCGGCCGGCCGTCGTCGGGAGGCCAACAGCGGCCTCCCGCGGAAGCCAGTAACCGACACCCGTGGGCAGCGCCAGGGAGGGTGGGAGGAGCAACTTCAGTGGCACCAGGAGCCAGAGCCCGTAGCGCACCGCCGGCCGCACGCGACGGCGGAGCAGGAGGTCGGCCGCCCACAGGACCAGGATCAACAGCGACGACTGCATCACCAGCGACCCGGCCAGTGGAAGGGCCTGGTCCCCGGTGCGGTTCAGGGTTTCGAGCAAGCGGTTCATACAGGGTGTCGACGAGTCAAAGGTTGCGGAGGACGTGCTACTTCGCCGCCCGTCGACGCCGGGCACGGATGAGGGCATCGATCTCGGAGAGCTCCTTCGGCGTCAGATCCCGGGTCTCGATCAGCCGCTGGATCATCGGGGTCAGCGCCCCGTCGAAAGCGTGTTCAAGAGCGTACTGCAGCTCGCCCCGCTGTGCCGCCTCACGAGTGACCGCGGAGCGGAAGATCGTCAGGTTGCGCACCTTCTCGGCGTGGAGCAGTCCTTTGACGACCATACGGTCCATGAGCGTGCGCACGGTGCTGTAGGTCCAGCCCATGGTCGGCTGGAGCTGCTCCTGGACCTCGGGTGCCGTGCAGGGTTCGCGATCCCAGACGGCCTTGATGACGGACCACTCCGCCTCGGTAAGTTCGATGGGCGCCTCGCTCATGGGGATCTCCTCGATGACACGCCATCGTTGTATCTACGCTTGTAGAGCAAGGCAAGCGAAATCTCTACAGGTGTGGAGTTGGGCATGGGGAGTCGGTCCCACACATCGGTGGTCGCGAATGGGGGGTCAGTCCCACACATCGGTGGTCGTGGTTCGCCGACTGTGATAGGTGGGACTGACCCCAAAATTCGCTGCGCCTCGGGAGAGGCGCGGTCCGGACCGCGGGTTTCCAAACCCGCAGCGCGTGACCTCGCGGCCCCCGCCCGGATGGGGGGGTCAGTCCCACACATCGGTGGTCGTGGTGGTACGCCGACTGTTGATAGGTGGGACTGACCCCAAAATTGACAAAATCGCGGAGGAACGCCGGAACATCTATCGCCTGGAAGGCTGGATCCGCCGTCACCTTCGGAGCTGCTTCTGGCAGCGATGGCACCACTGGCGGGGACGGCTGAGGAAACTGCGCCAGTTGGGGTTAAGCGGCCGCCTCCTGAAGGTGGCCCATAGCTCCCGCGGGGCGTGGGGCTTGGCGCGAACCGGCAGCCCGCAGAAGGCGTTGAGCAACGAGGTGATGAAACGCCACGGGTTCCTGATGCCATCGGATCTTGCGACCGCCCTGTAGAGGGTCGCCGCGTTCACCCGCCGTATGCGCAAAACCGCACGTACGGTGGTGTGGGAGGGTGCCGGGGCGCAATCCCCGGCACCCGACCCAATCGGGCTTGCTCTCTCCGGAGCGCGGTTCTCCAGAACGGCAGCGCGTCCCCTTCGCGAAGGGTGTGGGCATTGTCCCACGCGCCAACCGCGCACCACCCGCTGCGCCCCGGGAGGGGTCAGTCCCACACATCGATAGTCCGTGTTGATATGTGGGACTGACCCCAAAACACGGACCTCCGACCTCCGACCTCGGACCTCCGATCTCCGACCTTGGCGCACCGCCAATGACTGCTAGCTTACCGCGCCATGCACCGCCGCCCCGCCGCCGCCCTCGGCCTCGCCAGCGTCGCCCTTGTCGTCACGGGACTCCACGCCCTGGCCGCGTCCTGGCCTGCCTGGCGCGGTCCGCAGGGCGACGGCACGACTGCCGAGACCCCGACCGCATTCCCGCTGCACTGGAGCCCGACGAACAATGTCCGCTGGCGGGTCGACCTGCCGGACCGCGGCAACTCCACGCCGATCGTGTGGGGCGGCCGGGTGTATCTCACCCAGGCGATGGAGAAGACCGGTCGGCGCGACGTACTGGCCTTCGACCGGGCGACCGGCCGGCAGCTCTGGCAGGCTGGAACCGACTGGCTGCGGAAGGAGGAGACCCACGAAGACAACCCTCCCGCCGCGGCTTCGCCCGTCACCGATGGCACGCACATCGTGGCGGCGTTTGGTCCGGCGGGGGTGTTCGCGTTCTCGGTGGACGGCGTCCTGCGTTGGCAACGCGATCTCGGAAAGCAGGCCCACCAATGGGGCTATGCGTCCTCGCCGGTGATCCAGGGTGACCGGGTATTCGTATATCACGGTCCCGGCGTGGATTCCAAGCTGGTGGCCCTGAACCTGCACGACGGCTCCGTGGCCTGGGAAGTCGCGCTGCCCGAGCCCGTGCCGACGAAGCGTACCGATGGCTTCAAGGGGAGCAGCCCGGGGGTGGTGGGATCGTTCGCCACGCCGGTCGTTGTACGTGGGCCGGAACGGACGGAACTGGTGGTCGGTCTCCCGGAATCGCTGCGGGCGTTCGCGCCGGACACGGGCAGGGAACTTTGGCGAGCGGGCGGCCTGAATCCGCTGCTCTACAGCTCGCCGTTCCTGGCCGGCGATCGGCTCATCATGATGGGTGGCTTCTTCGGCAGCAGCATCGCCGTGCGCCCGGGGGGCGATGGCGACGTCACGGCGAGTCACCGGCTCTGGTACGATGAACGCTCCAAGAAGAACCGGCTGGGGGGAGCCGTGGCTTACCAGGGCCACCTCTACCTGGTGAACATGGAAGGATTCTTTGAATGCCTGGACCTGGCGACGGGCCGCCAGCTCTGGGAGGAACGCCTCAACGGACCGGGTGCCATGGACGCTTCCTGGTCGGCAGTGGTCCGGGCCGGCGATCGTCTTTACGCGGTTAATCGGAGCGGCGACGCCTTCGTGTTGCGCGCCTCGCCGAAGTTCGAGGTTCTCGCTACCAACACCGTGGGGGAGCCCATGAACGCCAGCCCGGTGTTGTCCGACGGCGAGATCTTCCTGCGAACATGGAAGGGGCTGTGGTGCATCAGCGAGAAGGGTCGCCTGGCCGCGCGGTGAGTCGCGGCGATTGACGGCTCGGGGACGGGGCGCTATTTCGCGCCGTGCATCTCGCGCGTTTCCGATGGGGATTCCTCGCCTTGGCGATCCTGGCGGCCGCCCCGATCCGCGCGACCGCCGCCGAGGATCTCAGCGCCCGGTGGTTCGCCGAGCACTATACCAAGTACGAACACCGGGTGCCGATGCGGGACGGCGTGCGCCTGCACACCACGATCTACGCCCCGAAGGACGACACCCAGACCTACCCGATCCTGCTCCTCCGCACCCCGTACGGCCTCCGTCCGTACGGGAGCAGCGCCTTCACCGACCCCTCGGGCTCACTGGGCAAGCTGGCCGAGGACCGTTTCATTTTTGCGCTGCAGGATGTGCGGGGGCGAAACGGCTCGGAGGGCGAGTTCGTCCATGTGCGGCCGTTCCATCCCCGCAAGCAGGGGCCATCGGACATTGACGAGAGCTCGGACGCCTGGGACACCATCGACTGGCTGGTCAAGCACCTGACTGGCCATAGTGGGCGCGTGGGAATGTTCGGAATCTCGTACCCGGGCTTCTACACCTCGATGGGCATGATCGATTCCCATCCGGCGCTCAAGGCGGCCTCGCCGCAGGCGCCGATCGCCGACTGGTTCATGGGTGACGACTTCCACCACAACGGCGCGCTGTTTCTGCCGCACGCGTTCAACTTCCTGTCCACCTTCGAGCAGAAACTGGCCGAACCCACCCGCCAATCGGCGCAGCACTTCGACCATCGGACCCCCGACGGCTACGAGTTCTTCCTGCGCCTCGGGCCGCTGGCCAACGCGGACGCCGTGCATTTCAAGGGCGCGATCGCCTATTGGAACGAACTGGCCGAGCACCCGAACTACGACGACTACTGGCGCGCCCGCGACGTGCGCACCAAACTGCACGGCGTCGGGTGCGCGGTCCTGACGGTCGGCGGTTGGTTCGACGCGGAGGACCTTTTCGGCGCGCTCGCGACCTACCGTGCGGTGGAGGCGAACAATCCCGGGATCACCAACCTCCTGGTCATGGGACCCTGGGCCCACGGCACCTGGGGGCGTGGCGCGGGTGACCGGCTGGGGAACATCGATTTCCGGGCTCGGACGGCCGAGTTTTACCGTGAGCGCATCGAGTTGCCCTTCTTCCGGCACTACCTGAAGGAGGACGCGAAGTTCGGGCTGCCCGAGGCGTTCGTGTTCGAGACGGGCACCGACCAGTGGCGCCGGTTCGACACCTGGCCCCCAGCGGCCGCCACGCCAACCACCTGGTTTCTCCAGGCCGCCGGTGGGTTCGGCCCCAACCCTCCACCCGGGGACCCGGGGGCGGTCGATGCCTACGAGAGCGACCCGGCCAAGCCGGTTCCTTTCATCCCTGGCACGGCGATCGGCATGACCCAGGAGTACATGACGGACGACCAGCGCTTCGCCTCCACCCGGCCGGATGTCCTCGTCTACGCCACCGAGCCGCTCGAGGAGGACCTCACCCTGGCGGGGCCGGTGGAAGTGATCCTGCACGTCGATACGACCGGAACGGACGCGGACTGGATGGTGAAACTGATCGACGTCTACAACCCGGACCATCCCGACCCGGAACCGAACCCGGCCGGAATCCGGCTGGGCGGCTACCAGCAACTGGTGCGAGGGGAACCCATGCGCGGGCGGTTCCGGAACGGATTCGAGCGGCCCGAGCCTTTCGTTCCGGGGGAGGTGACGAGGGTCGCCTGGACGATGCCCGACATCTTTCACACGTTTCGCCGCGGCCACCGGGTGATGGTGCAGGTGCAGAGCAGCTGGTTCCCCCTGGTGGACCGCAACCCGCAGACATTCGTGGAGAACGTTTGGGAGGCGCGGACCGTGGAGTTCCGGAAGGCCACGCATCGGGTTCATCGCGGGGGCGGTCTGGCGTCCTTCGTGCGGTTCTTCGTTTTACCCCGACCGTGACCCTCCGGATCGACAACTTCGGTCCGGATGCGCTGATGGTCCGGCATGCGGTTCCGGGGGAAGCGGCGGCTTTTGCCCGGGGACAGGCCTTGTTGCGGTATGTCCAGGCCCATCCCCTGCCTGGCCTGCGGGAGGCGACGCCCGGGTTCACCACCCTGTTGTTGGAGTTCGAGCGGGGCACCCGGCCCGATCCGCGATCTGTGCACGTGGTCCTCACCGACGCGCTCCGTGCGGCGGGCAGTGAACCGGTTCCGGGACGGCGGCTCGAGTTGCCGGTGATCTACGACGGGCCCGACCTCCTGCGCGTGGCGGACCACGCGGGTCTGAGCGTGGAACGTACCATCGAACTCCACGCACGGGGGGAGTACCGGGTGCACCTGCTCGGCTTTTCACCCGGATTCCCCTACCTGTCGGGGCTGGACGCCCGCCTGCAGCTTCCCCGCCGGGAGACCCCCCGGCTGCGGGTGCCGGCGGGTTCGGTGGGGATTGGAGGCGAGCATACCGGGGTCTACCCTGTAGCCACGGCCGGTGGCTGGAACCTGATCGGGCGCACCAATGCGCCCCTGCTCGACGCATCCCGGGCAAGGGCCGGCAGCCCGGACGCCTTCGTGCTGCAGCCTGGAGACTCCGTGCGCTTCGTATCGGTGAACCACTTCTGACAGGCATGGACCAGACCGTACTCGAAATCGTGGAGCCGGGGCTCGGGCTCTCATTGCAGGACTTGGGACGGTGCGGCTGGAAGCGCTTCGGGGTGCCGCCCGGCGGGGCCCTCGACCGGCACGCCGCGCGCCTGGCCAACCGGCTGCTGGGGAATCTCCCCGACGCCCCGGTCCTCGAAGTGCTCCTCCACGGGACCCGTCTCCGGGCTTGTCGGCGCGTCGAAATCGCCCTCACCGGCGCGGTGGTGTCCGGCGGGCCACCCGGCAGTTGGCAGACTTCGTGGCTCCAGGAAGGCGAGGAATGGGCGCCGGGCCCGCCGACCACAGGCGTGTGGAGCTATCTCGCCGTCAATGGCGGATTCACCGGTCCGATCTGGTTCGGAAGCGTGAGCGTGTTCCCGCGAGGAGGCCTCGGCGAGACGCTCGCCGCCGGCGCGGTGCTTGGCCGGCCGGATCACCCCTTCATCCCGCACCCGCCCGGCGTGGGCCGGAGGTGGCTCGATCCCGCTGAACAGCGCGACTATCTGCATCCCCCACCCCTCCGGGTCTGGCCCGGGCCCCAGTGGGACCTCTTCACCCCCGCCACGCACAAGGCGCTCTTCGGGCGTCCCTGGACCGTGAGTGCGAGCAGCGACCGCACAGGCTACCGCCTGGACGGTCGCCCGCTCACCCGGACGGCCCAGAATCTGCCCAGCGAACCGGTGCTCCCAGGATCCATCCAGGTCCCCCCCGACGGCAGGCCGATCGTCACCATGCGCGACGGGCCGACCGTCGGGGGCTATCCCAAACTGGGCCTGGTGGATCCCGTCGACCTCTCGTGGCTGGCGCAATGCCGCCCTGGCCAACCTATCCGTTTCACCCCGGCGGAACCGCACGCCTACGCCGGCGAAGATCCCCGTGCTCACCGACGCTCCCATTGAACCGCAACGGACTCCGTCGTTCGACTTGAACTGCGACCTGGGGGAGGGGGAGACCCCCACCCGGACGGCCGCGCTCCTCTCCTGGGTCGATTCCACCAGCATTGCCTGCGGAGGCCATGCCGGCGATGACGCCTCCATGCGGGGCTGCCTGGAACTTGGCAAATCGCACGGAGTCCGCGTGGGTGCCCATCCCGGTCTGCCCGCCCGTGGAGACTTCGGCCGGGGCCCGGTCGGGCGGATGGATGCGGTGCAGTTGCGGACTCTCCTACGGGAGCAGGTCGGGCGTCTCGCCGAACACGCCGAGCGTGCCGGAGTTCCCCTGCACCACGTCAAACTTCACGGAACCCTGTATCATGTGGTGGATGCGGACCCGGGACTCACGCAGGCCTACCTGGACTGCGTGGCCGGAAACTGGCCGGGGCTGCGCGTGTACGCGAGGGCCGAGGGCGGGGTGGTGGCGGCCGCACGCCACCGGGCCACGACGCCCGAGGTCTGGGCGGAAGGCTTCCTGGATCGGGGCTATCGCGCCGACGCCACGCTGGTGCCTCGCCACGAAGCGGGGGCGATGCTGCCTGGCACCGAGGCCGTGCTGACGCGCCTTGCCGACCTCCGGGAGCGCCGGGGATGCCGGACGGTGGACGGGGAATGGGTGAACCTGCGCGTGCGCACGCTCTGCGTCCACGGGGACAACCCGGCGGCGCTGTCCCTGCTGGAGGGGGTGCGGCGCGTCATGCCGCGTCGGCGCGGCGATTGACGGCCGGCACCGGAGACTGGTGATTATCGATTGTCGATTGGGGGAGGCGCCGGGGCTGTCTGTTCAAGCCCCCGCCCCCCCACTCCCCACTCCCAACGCCGAAGGCACCTCGGCAATGCTGTCGTGGAGGGCGGCGACCATGCGACGGAGCTGACGGGAGGTGGTGCAGTAGGGCGGCATGAGCACGATTACGTTTCCCACCGGGCGAGTGAGGACGCCGCGGCGGGCCATGGCCTCACAGACCCGGATGCCGGCGCGGGCCTCGAGTGGGTAAGCATCCCGGGTGCGCCAGTCCCGCACGAGTTCGACCCCGACCACCAGCCCTTCCCGACGGATGTCCCCCACCGCGGGGAGGGCCCAGAGCGCCGGCAAGGCGGCGGCCAGTTCCACCTCGAGCGCAGCCCGTCGGGCGATCTCGGCTGGCTCCTGCAGAAGTTCCAGACTGGCGAGAGCGGCGGCGGCGCCGAGTTGGTTGCCGGTGAAGCTGTGTCCGTGGAAGAAGGTCTTGAACTCCGCGTACTCACCGAGGAACGCCTCGAACACGGTGTTGGTGGTCAGCGTCGCGGCCAGGGGGAGGTACCCGCCCGACAAGCCCTTGGCCAGGCAAAGGAAGTCCGGCTGGACCCCTTCATGGTGGGAGGCGAAGAGCCTCGGCGTGCGTCCGGTGCCCACCCCGGTGCGGCCAAAACCGGTCATCACCTCGTCGGCGATCAGCAGCGCGCCATGCGCCCGGGCGATGTCCGTGCTGCGTCGGAGCCAGCCCTCGGGCTGCGGTACCATGCCGGCAGCCCCCTGCAGGCGCGGCTCGAACACGAACGCGGCGTAGGGCCGCCCCTGCCGGCGGGCGCGCTCAAACGCCTCCTCCACCTGGCTCACACACTCCCAACCACACCGCCGGTAGCTCCGCGCGTCCGCCCGCTCCGGGCGTGCCCGGTTGAACGGGCACCGGTAGCAATAGGGCGCCATCACCGCATCGGTCCTGAAGAGCAACCCCCCGTAAGCGGCGTGGAAAAGGTCGATGTGCCCGAGCGCGACCGCCCCGACCGTATCCCCGTGGTAGGCGCCCTTCAGCGAGAGGAACCGGGGTGTTCGCTGCCCGCGCGTCCGCCGGGTAACCTCCCAGGCGAGCTTCAACGCCACTTCGAGCGCGGTGGAACCGTCGTCGGAGAAGAACACCCGGGAGAGACGCGGCTCGGGCGCGGGTCCGGCCAGGCCCGCTGGCGGACGCGACAGCCAGCGCGGATTGGCGGTCCGGATCAGTCCGGCGGCCAGACGCGAGGCGGGTTCATTGGCCAGGCCCAACGCCGAACTGTGGGCGATGCGGCCAAGCTGCCGACGAAGCGCCGCATTCAGCCGCGGATGGCAGTGGCCGTGGAGGTTCGTCCAGATGGAACTGTTGGCGTCGAGGTAGGCCCGATCCTGCGCGTCCCACACGGTGGCGCCCCGGCCGCGAACGATCACCACCGGTTCGCGACGGAGCCAGTCGCGCATCTGGGTGAAGGGATGCCAGACGTGCCGGCGATCGAGGCGGGCCAGGGGATGCATCTCAGGTCAGACGATGGGGCGAACCCCGGTACGGTCGAGCGCCCGGCGCAAGGCGGCGAGCAGGAAGGCGATGTCCGCGGCGTCATGGGCGGCGCTCACGGTGAGCCGGAGCCGGGCCCGGCCGGGGGGCACGGTGGGCGGGCGAATCGCCGGCACCAGCACCCCCTCCGCGCGCAACGCCGCCGCCAGCGCCAGCGCGGCCCCCTCCGCGCCCACGATCAACGGCAGGATCGGTGAGGTCGGAGCGGGGAGCACCCAGCCCAGATCCGCCAACCCACGGTGCAGTTCGGCCACGCGCGCCCAGAGGTCGGCAAGGCGCGCCGCTCCCTCCGGCGAGGCCAGGATCTGCAACCCCGCGAGCGCCGCTCCCACGGCGGCAGGCGGGGGAGCGGTCGAGAAGATGAAGGTGCGCGCCCGGTTGACGAGATAGTCCGTGAGCATCGCGGACCCGGCCACGAATCCGCCGGCCGCGCCGAGCGCCTTCCCCAGGGTCCCCATCGCCACCTCCACCCGCCCGGTGAGCCCCAGCGCTTCGATCGCTCCGCGCCCTCCCGGCCCCAACACACCCGTGGCATGGGCCTCGTCCACCAGCAGCCACGCACCGTGCAACTCCTTCAGAGCTACCAGTTCCCGCAGTGGCGCGAGGTCGCCATCCATCGAAAAGACGCTCTCGGTGACGATCAACGCCCTTCCTTCTCCGTTCGAGCCTCGCGACCGGGCGGAGGCACGCCGCGCGTCCACCCAGCCCAACAGCCGCGCCAGGTCGTCCATGTCGTTGTGCCGGAACACCCGCAGCCGGGCACCGCTCAGCCGGGCGCCGTCCACCAGGCAGGCGTGCGCCAACCGGTCGATCAGCACGAAATCCCCGGCCCTCACGAGCGCCGGCACCGTGCCCAGCGCGGTCGAATAGCCACTGCCGAAGGCCAGGGCCGCGGGCGTTCGCTTGAACGACGCCAACTCCCGCTCCAGCGCGTGGTGCACCGTCAACGAGCCGCAGACCAGGCGCGAGGCGCCAGCCCCCGTCCCGAACAGGTCCACGGCCTCGGCCGCAGCGGCACGCAACGCCGCATGCGACGCGAGGCCGAGATAGTCGTTGGAAGCGAAGTTCCGCAAACCAGCGCCACCGACGGCTTCCACGAGTCGGGTTCCGTCCTGCGGCCGCAGCTCGCGAAGTTCACGCCGTCGATCCAGGGTCTCGAGACTGGCCAAACGTCCGCTGAGGACCGAATCGAGTGTTTCCAAGAGCGTTAACCTTAATGTTGAGCGGATGCCGGCGCGGTTGGCTGGAGGCGTCCATCAAAGGCATTGACGTACGGTATCAGGGTGGCATACAGCCATCACGCTGAGGGTCACACCTCGGTTCCTCCCGGCCCAGCGGCACTCGTGCATTAGTGTCGCTGGGTTCTTTTTTGGGCCGTGCCCCCTCTCGGGTCGGTCGGGGGCTCCCGCCGGAGCAGGACCAGCAGGGCCGGGAGCGAGATCAGGCCGGCGAGCATGGAGGCGCCGACGCCCACGGACATCACGAAACCCAGGCTCACGATCCCCTGGTGCTGCGCGAGCATGAGGCTGCCAAAACCGGTCGCCGTGGTGAGCCCCGACACGAGGACCGCCTTCCCGGTGCTCTTGGCGAGGATCGCCGGGTTCTGTTCCTCGGCGAAACGGGTGAGGATGTGCACCCCGTAGGTGACGCCGATCCCGACGACGAGCGGCAGCGTCATGATGTTCGCGGGATTGAAGGGAACCCCGAAGAACCCCATGAGGCCCACCAGCCAGACGCCCGCAAGGAGCACGGGAAGGTGGGCGAGGAGCACGGCCTTCACCGAGCGGAACTGGAGGTACACGAGC
>JBBQML010000010.1:0-19573 GCA_038328885.1 Verrucomicrobiota bacterium
CAGCTTCCCGTACTTGCCGTAGTACTCGCCCACGGCGGCCTTGACGCTGTTGCAGGTCGAGGCGGTGTTGCTGACATTGGAATCCGCAATCGCCTGGAACACGCGCGGGACGAGCATGGAGGCCAGGATGGCGATGACGGCCAGCACACCGATCATTTCGATCAGGGTGAAGCCGGAAGTTTTTCGTTGAATCTGGGGGCGTAGTTTCATTTGCGTTCTCCGAAGCGTCATTCCGTCTGCTGCATATTCGGTTTGGGGGGCTGCCAGCGAGTGATCGGCTAATTTGGCCCCGTGTATTGACGCGAGTTTTGTTTATTTGGCGTGCACTAGAGTAACTTCACGAGAAGCTACTGACGCCTGGGTTTCATCAGTGACGATCACATCGCTGGCAGACGTGTATCTTGTAGCGAATGATCAACTGGAGTGTCAACGGACTCAGACTAAGTACGTTCGAGCCCGGGCCCCAGCTAGCCAGGCCACGATAGGTACTCGGCTACGAGTGCCGAATACGCACAGCGGCCCGCTACCACAGCCCGCCCTCACCCGCACGCTAGGCGACACTTGTTAAGCACTAATACGGTCCCAGGCTGAGGGGCGGGCCACGGGAGGGCCGGCATCCCGTTCCTGTACAGGCGATTGTGATGGCATGAAGTCAGCGGTTACCCGAGGCCTGGAAGTCAGTGAGACGCCACGGCGTCGACGGAATCGTTACCTCCCGCCCGGCGAAATCCGGTCGGGCGCGTGGTTCTACGTACGCGGCTCTCGTCCGTAGTCACCGCAATTCACGGGCGCGGGGCGAAGTCACGGGTCGTCGTCGGGTCTCCTGGCTGGGTGAGACTCATGAATCTCCGTCGCGGAGCGACGATTGATTGCGCGCCCCGATCACCCTGCGCCAACCCGGGGCTCCGGTCCCGAGCGTCGCGACGGGACGGTTCCGGGTCGTCCCTCCGAGGTCCCCCGTGGGAAGTTGAAGACGACGGAGTACCCGTCATTGGCCCCATTCCGTTCGCAAACCGGCATTTCTGATCCGCAAAGTGGCGTTGGCAGGAGCCGCTCCGCCGCTCAGCGTATCGCTCACCGCCCACCAACCACGGACCACGCACCGACGCACCGATTCCCATGCAAACCGCCCCCCCCACGCCCGTAACCCTGGGACTTCTCGTCGGCAACCGCGGCTTTTTCCCCGCGCACCTCTGCGATGCCGGGCGCACGGAGATGCTCAAGACGCTCGAGGCACAGGGTTTCAAGGTGGTGGCGCTGCCGGTGGAGGCGACCAAGTTCGGGGCGGTCGAGTCGCTCGCCGACGCCCAGGCCTGCGCCGACCTCTTCCGGGCGCACGCCCACCAGATCGACGGCCTGCTGATCACGCTGCCGAACTTCGGGGACGAGCGGGCCATCGCCAACACGATTCGGTGGTCCGGCCTGCGGGTGCCGGTGCTGGTCCACGCCTACAAGGACGCCTCCGGCTTCATGACGATCCGGGACCGGCGCGACTCGTTCTGCGGCAAGATGTCGGTGTGCAACAACCTGCGGCAGTACGGCATCCCGTTCTCGCTAACGCGGTTGCACACGGTGAACCCGGCGGAGCCGTCGTTTGCGGCCGATCTCCAGGACTTCGCCGTGACCTGTCGCACGCTTCGGGCGCTGCGGAACCTGCGCATCGGGGCCCTGGGCGCCCGACCCAACGCCTTCAACACGGTGCGGTATAGCGAGAAGCTCCTCGAACGATCCGGCATCAGCGTGGAGACCCTCGACCTTTACGAACTCTTCGGGTGGATCGGCAAGCTTGGTGACACCGATCCCGCCGTGACTGCCAAGCTGGCCGAGATCCACGCGTACGTCGTGGCCAAGAGCGTTCCCGCCGCGGCCCTGCTCAAGATGGCGAAGTTCGGCGTGGCCGTGGATGGTTGGATGGAGCGGACCCGCTTGCGCGCCACGGCCATCCAGTGCTGGACCGCCATGGAGGAGTTCTTTGGCGTCGTTCCCTGCACGCTGATGTCGATGATGAGCAACCTGGGTCTGAGCAGCGCCTGCGAGGTGGACATCATGGGCACCGTGGCCATGTACGCGATGGCGCAGGCCAGCGGCCGCCCGAGCGCGCTGGTGGATTGGAACAACAACTACGGGGACGACCCGGACAAGGGCGTGATCTTCCACTGCTCGAACCTCCCGAAGGACCTGTTTGTTCCGGAGGGTGCCGGCAGTCCAACCATGGATTTCCAGGAGATCATCGCCGGGACCGTGGGGAAGGAGAACACGTACGGCACGGTGGTCGGGCGGCTCAAGGCGTCGCCCTTCACCTACCTCCGCGCCACGACCGACGACGCGCAGGGCAGGGTGCGGGCCTACCTGGGGGAGGGCGAGTTGACCAATGACCCGTTGAATACTTTCGGCGGCGTGGGCGTGGTGCGTATCCCGAATTTTCAGAAGTTGCTCCGTTACATCTGCGAGAACGGGTTCGAGCACCATGTGGCCGTCAACGCAACCCGGGTGGCCTCGGGCGTGGGCGAAGCCCTGGAGCGGTACCTCGGCTGGGAGGTCCGCCGGCATGAGTGAATCCGAGGTCAGAGATCCGAGGTCGGAGATCCGAGGTCGGAGGTCGGAGATCCGAGGTCGGAGGTCGGAGGTCGGAGGTCGGAGGTCCGAGATCCGAGGTCGGGGGGTGGCGAGATACCACAGACCCCGCGCCGGGACACGGGGATCTCGATTGTCGATTGTCGATTCGGGGAGACGAAGGAGGGCCCGCGCCTCGGCCAATCGCCAGTCCTCAATCGCCCAATCGCTCAATCGCTCAATCGCCAGTCTTCAATTTCCCCCCCCTCACCAAACTCACGTCTATGAACCCGATCCCCCAATGCCGATTCCCCCGTCCCGCAGCCATCGCGGGTGGCCTGGTCCTGAGCCTGCTCTGCCTTGACCTCGTGATGTGGCCCGCGGCGGTTGCCGCGGCGCCGTCCGGGTTGCGCGGTGTTCCCTTCCAGGACGTGACCATCCAGGACGCATTCTGGGCACCCCGGCGCGCAACCAACCGCCTCGCCTCCATTCCGGTCAACCTCGAGAATCTGGAGAAGTCGGGGAACCTGGAAAACCTCCGCCTCGCCGGGAGGCGGGCGACCGAAGGCTACCAGGGGCCGGTTTTCATGGATTCCGACACCTACAAGGCCATGGAAGCGGCCTCGTACTCCCTGGCTACGGACCCCGACCCGGCACTGGAGGCGCGGTTGGACGGCATCATCGCGATCCTCGCCGTGGCGCAACTGCCGGACGGCTACCTGAACAGCTACTACACGGTCAAGGAACCCGGGCGCCGCTGGACGAACCTCCGGGACAACCACGAACTGTACTGCGCCGGCCACCTTTTCGAGGCAGCGGTGGCGCACTTCCAGGCCACCGGCAAGACCAACTTCCTCGCAGTCGCCCGGCGGTTGGCGGACCACATCGACTCCGTGTTCGGACCCGCTCCCAAGCGGATGGGGTATCCGGGCCATCCCGAGATCGAACTGGCCCTGGTCAAACTGTCCCGCGCCACGGGGGAGAATCGCTATTTCGAGCTGGCCCGGTTTTTCGTGGAGAGCCGGGGACGTAAGTACTTCGCCGATGAACACCAGCAGCCGCGCGACCGCTACGACGGGACCTACTGGCAGGACGACGTTCCCATCACCGACCACAGGAACATCAAGGGACACGCGGTTCGCGCGGCCTACCTGATGTCCGGGGTGACCGACGTGGCGGGGCAGACCGGCGACCCCCGGCTGCTCGCCATGCTGGGGCGGGTGTGGCGGAATACCACCCAGCGCAACCAGTACCTCACGGGTGGCATCGGGCCGAGCGCGCACAACGAAGGGTTCACCGAGGACTATGATCTGCCCAACGACACGGCCTATCAGGAGACCTGTGCGACCATCGCCCTCGCCCAGTGGGCCCACCGACTGGCGCTGCTTTATCGGGATGGGGAGTACGCTGACGTGGTCGAGCGCGCGTTGTACAACGGCACGCTCGCCGGGGTCTCGCAGGACGGAACCCGCTTCTTCTACGTGAATCCGCTGGAGAGCCGGGGTACGCACCATCGTTCGGGCTGGTTCAGTTGCGCCTGCTGCCCGCCGAATGTCGCCCGAACCCTCGCTTCGCTGGGCGGCTATGCCTATGCGCTCGCCGATGACGCGGTGTACGTGAACCTATACGTCCAGGGTCGGGCGCGGCTGCGATGGGACGGAGAACCTGCGGCGAGTCTGGCGGTGACCACCGAGTATCCCTGGGACGGCAAGGTGCGGTTGCGCTGGGAACTGGAGAAGCCCCTGACGCGCCGACTCGCCTTGCGCATTCCCGGTTGGTGCGCGAATCCGACACTGCGGGTCAACGGCGAGACGGTTCCGGTCGAGGGAAAGCTCAGCCAGGGCTACGTGCAGTTCAGCCGCGAGTGGCGATCCGGCGACGAGGTGGAGCTGGATCTGCCCATGACCGTGCAGCGGGTGAGTGCGCATCCCAACGTTCGGGCCGACCGCGGACAGGTGGCCCTGCAGCGCGGACCGCTGATCTACTGCCTGGAGCAGGTGGACCAGGGCGAGTCCCTGGCGGATCTCTACATCCCCGCGGAGGCGGTGTTTTCAGCGGAACGCGCCCCGGATCTGCTGGGAGGCGTTGTCCGCCTCCAGGGTGAGGCGCGGGTGGCCCCGCCGGTGAAGTGGCAGCGCACTCTCTATCAGGCGGCGGCCTCGCCCCGCACGGTGTCGGTATCCGCGGTGCCCTACTATGCGTGGGACAACCGCCAGCCCGGCCCCATGAAGGTCTGGTTGCCCGCCTCGCCGCCGGTGCCGCCCTCCGGGGGCCTCGAACTCCAGGCGCGGGTGACGAGTTCGTTCGTGAGCGGGAATGCCCACCTCCCGGCCATCAACGACGGGCGTGAACCCGAGGGTTCATGCCGGCACCCCGGACAGCTCTGCCACTGGTGGCCGCACAAGGGCGGCGAGGAATGGGTCCAGTATTCGTGGCCGACCTCTGTGAACCTGAGCGGTGCCCGGGTCTACTGGTTCGACGACACCGGCGTGGGTGAGTGCCGGCTGCCCGAGTCGTGGGAGGTCCAGTACCTCGAGGGGCAGGATTGGAAGCCCGTGGCGACCCGTGATGCGTACAAGGTGGAACTGGACCGTTGGTGTGAGGTGCGGTTCGACCCGGTTTCCACGTCGGCCCTGCGCCTGAGGTTGCGCCAACCCGCGCGCTGGGCGACGGGCATCCACGAATGGCGCGTCGTGGAGGCGGAGGAGTGAGGCCTTGGGCCTTCGGCGTTTGGAGTGGGGAGTGGGGGCCGACGCACCCTGCCAATCACCAATCACCAATTGCCAGTCCCCGGAATCGGAAGGTTGAATCCTGCGTGAAAACTGCGGACTTTGGCGGCACCCCATGAGCGCACGGTACTCGCTTGGTCTCGACTACGGCACCAACTCGGTGCGGTCGTTACTGGTCAACCTCGCCAACGGTCGCGAGGTTGCCACTGCCGTCTGGGAATACGAACACGGCGACCATGGGGTGATCCTCGGCCGCGATCCAAACCTCGCCCGGCAGCACCCGGCGGACTACGTGAAGGGCACGGAGAAGGTCATTCGCGCCGTGCTCACCCAGGCCCGCAGGACGGTGCGCGGCTTCGGGGCCACCGACGTCGTGGGGATTGGTGTCGACACGACGGGAAGCACGCCGCTCCCGGTGGACTCCGCCGGCCAACCCCTGACGTTCCAACCGCGCTTTGCCCGCAACCCGGCGGCCATGGCCTGGTTGTGGAAGGACCACACGGGCGTGGCGGAAGCCGAGAAAATCACCCGGCTCGCCCGCGAGATCCGGCCCCAGTACCTCGCCAAGTGCGGCGGCACCTATTCCAGCGAGTGGTTCTTCAGCAAGATCCTGCACTGCGCCCGCACCACGCCGGCGGTCTTCGAAGCCGCCCATCTCTGGGTGGAATGCGCCGACTGGATCCCGGCGATGCTGAGCGGTACCGAGTCGCCGGATCAGCTCACGGTGGGAATCTGCGCCGCCGGCCACAAGGGACTCTTCCACGAGTCCTGGGGCGGCTACCCCGACGCCGAGTTCCTGGGCCGCCTGGACCCGCGTTTGGCCGAACTCCGCTCCCGGCTCCGAGCGAAGGCGCACTCGGTCGACCGCGCCGTGGGCGGTCTTTCGCCTGCCTGGGCGCGGCGGACCGGACTCAAGGCCGGCATCCCGGTGGCGACGGGGGCCTTCGACGCCCACCTCGGGGCCGTCGGTTCCGGGGTGGCGTCCGGCACACTCGTCAAGATCATCGGCACCAGCACGTGTGACATCACGGTGGCATCCACCGCCGAGCCGCTGGCGGACGTCCCCGGGCTCTGCGGCATCGTGCCGGGTTCGGTGCTGCCCGGCTGGCATGGCCTGGAGGCGGGGCAGTCGGCGGTGGGCGACATCTTCAACTGGTTCGTGAACTGCCTCCAACCGGGGGGGCCACGCGCTGGTTCGCACGAGGCGCTGACGGCCGGCGCCGCGAAGCTGCGTCCCGGTGAGTCGGGGCTCCTGGCGCTCGACTGGAACAACGGCAACCGGACGGTGCTGGTGGACCAGCGCCTGACCGGGCTGCTCATCGGTCAGACCCTCTACACCACGCCGGCGGAGATCTATCGCGCGCTGATCGAGGCCACCGCGTTCGGGGCGTTGACCATCATCAACCGGTTCGAGGAATACGGGGTGAAGATCGCGCAGGTCGTGAACTGCGGTGGCATCGCGGTGAAGAACCCGCTGGTCATGCAGATCTATGCCGACGTCACCGGGCGACCCATGAAGGTCTCGCGCTCGACCCAGACCTGCGCCCTGGGCGCCGCGATTGCGGGGGCCGTCGTGGCCGGGGCCTACCCCGATTTCGCCTCGGCGCAGCGCCGCATGACGGGCCTGCAGCCGAGGGTGTTCCGACCCAACCGGCAGGCCCACGCGATCTACCGCGAGCTCTATCCGATCTACCGGAAGCTGCACGACGCCCTGGGGACACCGGACTGGAGCGGCAACCTGTACGACGTGATGAAACAGTTGCTCGAGATCCGGGGCCGGTCCCGGCAGTGACTTCCACCACGTCCTCCCATGCTTGAGCGATTGAAGCAGCAGGTCTGCGCAGCCAACCAGGAGTTGGTCCGCCAGGGGCTCGTGGTCGACACCTTCGGGAACGTCAGCGGCATCGACCGCGAGCGGGGCCTGGTTGTGATCAAGCCGTCCGGAGTGCCGTATGACGGCCTGCTGCCGGAGCACATGGTCACCGTGGCCCTGGCGACGGGACAGCGGGTCGACGGTGGGTTGCGACCCAGCTCCGACACCCCGACGCACCTGGAACTGTATCGGGCTTTCCCGGGGATTGCGGGGATTGTGCACACCCACAGCCTGCACGCCACGGCGTGGGCGCAGGCGCGGCGGGAGATTCCTGTGCTGGGGACCACCCATGCCGATTATTTCCATGGCGCGGTTCCCTGCACGCGGCTGCTGCTCGCGGAGGAAATCCGCCACGGCTACGAGGCGAGCACGGGCCAGGTGATCGCGGAATGTTTCCGCGGGGCAGACCCGCTGCGTCGCCCCGGGGTGCTTGTGGCCTGCCACGGCCCGTTCACCTGGGGAACCTCGCCGGAGGAAGCGGTTCATCACGCCGTCATCCTGGAGTACCTGGCCCGCCTGGCCACGCAGACGCTGCTGCTCGCGCCCAACCTCGAATCGGTGGCTGAGGAACTGCTCGACAAGCACTTCCTCCGCAAGCACGGCGCCTCGGCCTATTACGGTCAGAAGGGGAGCGTCGGGAGCGCTTCCTGTCATGAAGCGCACTCGCCGCCATGCCCAGGCTGATTTCCGAACCGACCATGAAACCAACCCCTGTCACCCGAAACCTGCTGCTCGTCGCGACCAGTGCCTTGCTGGCCCTGGCCGGTGGCTGCGCCGGCACCAAGACCATGCCCCTGACCCTGCCCAGTGAACCGTTCGGGACGCTCCCGGATGGCACGCCCACGACCGTGTACACGCTGCGCAACGAGAGCGGGGTCGAGGCGCGCATCGCCAACTACGGCGGCATCGTGGTTTCCCTGAAGACCCCCGACCGGGATGGGAAACTCGCGGATGTCGTCCTCGGGTATCCCGATCTCGCGGGCTACCTGAAGGAGACGCCCTATTTCGGCTGCCTCGTGGGTCGCTACGGCAACCGCATCGCCCGCGGCCGTTTCAGCCTCGACGGAACCTCCTACACCCTGGCGACCAACAACTATCCCAACGCGCTGCATGGGGGGGTGAAGGGGTTCGACAAGGTGGTGTGGGACGCCAAGGGTTATCAGGGGCCGGACGGCCCGACCCTGGAACTGAGCTACGTGAGTCGCGACGGCGAGGAAGGCTACCCGGGCAACCTGAGCGTGAAGGCGGTGTACACCCTGACCCGCGACAACGGGTTGCGCCTCACCTACACGGCCACCACGGACAAGCCCACGGTCCTGAACCTGACCCAGCACTCCTATTTCAACCTTGCGGGGAAGGGGGACATCCTCGGGCACCTGCTGGAGACGACCGCAGACCGATTCACGCCGGTGGACAGCACGCTGATTCCGACCGGGGAACTGCGGCCGGTGGCGGGAACCCCCTTTGATTTCCGCACGCCCACCGCCATCGGAGCGCGGATCAACGACACCGACGAGCAGCTCAAGTTCGGCGGCGGCTACGACCACAACTTCGTGTTCAACAAGAAGGTCGGCAGTCTGACGCGGCTCGCGCGCGTGAGTGAACCCGGCACCGGACGCGTGCTCGAGGTGCTCTCGACCGAGCCCGGGGTGCAATTCTACTCGGGCAACTTCCTGGACGGAAAGATCACCGGCAAGGGTGGGCGGGTTTACGAGCACCGGAACGGCTTCTGCCTGGAACCGCAGCACTTCCCGGATTCGCCCAATCAGCCGAGCTTTCCCAGCACCACCCTGCGCCCGGGCGAGACCTACAAGAACACCATCATCTTCCGCTTCTCCACGCAGTAAGGCTCCCGCCGGCCGGGGGATTGCCCGGCCGGGTTCGCTCCCCCTCCACCCCACCGAATCCCATGCCCCTGAACCCCCTGCTGGCCCAGGTCTCGCCGTCGTTCTTCACCACACTCGACTGGTTCGTGATCGCGCTCTATTTCGGCATCCTGCTGGGGGTGACGTGGTGGGCGATCTCGAAAAAGAAGGATACCGCCGAGGACTACTTCCTGGCCGGGCGCCACCTCGGTTGGTGGGTGATCGGCGCGTCGATCTTTGCGTCGAACATCGGATCGGAGCACCTGGTGGGCCTGGCCGGGTCGGGGGCGAGTGACGGGGTGATCATGGCGCACTTCGAGTTGCACGCCTGGTGCCTGCTCGTGCTGGGGTGGATCCTCGTGCCGTTCTATGTCCGGTCCCGCGTCTTCACCATGCCGGAGTTTCTCGAGAAGCGTTTCTCGCCCTCCGCGCGCTGGGTGCTTTCCGTGATTTCCCTGGTGGCCTACGTGCTCACCAAGATCGCGGTGGGAATCTTCGCCGGGGGGATCGTGTTCGGGACGCTGCTCCCCGAGATGCGGCTCAACCTCGGGTTCGTTGAGTTGAACAGCTTCTGGGTGGGGTCGTTCGCGGTGATCATCCTTACGGGTCTGTACACGATCGCAGGTGGCATGCGGGCGGTCGCGTACACCGAGGCGATCCAGACGTTCGTGCTGCTGGGAGGCTCGCTGCTGGTCACCGCCTTCGGACTGTCCAAGCTGGGAGGCTGGGGCGAACTCCGGGCCGCGCTCCCGGCGGAGATGTTCAACCTCTGGAAGCCCCTGATTCCCGCCGGGGTCGAAGGCACCTGGGCGCCGGTCAAGGAGGCGGGTCGGATGGCGTGGTACTTCAACGACAACTATCCGTGGGTCGGGATGCTCTTCTGCGCTCCGATCATCGGCCTGTGGTACTGGTGCACCGACCAGTACATCGTGCAGCGCGCCCTGGGGGCCCGGAACGAGCGGGAGGCGCGCCGCGGCACGATCTTTGCCGCCTTCCTGAAGCTGACTCCGGTGTTCCTGTTCATCATTCCCGGCATGATCTGCTACGCGCTGGCCGTCACGGGGAAGGTTCCCGGACTCGCCCAGATGGTGGTTCGAACCGCCGAGGGCGTCGGGCCTAACCGCGAGGTGGCGCAGGCCGCCTTCCCGTTATTGGTGGCGAACGTGCTCCCTCCAGGGGTTCGCGGCGCCGTGGTCGCCGGTCTGCTGGCGGCGTTGATGAGCTCACTCGCCGGGGTGTTCAACGCCAGTTCCACCCTGTTCACCGTCGATTTCTACCAACGCTTCCGGCCCGCGGCCACGCAGTCGGAACTGGTGCGCACCGGGCGCCTCGCGACCGCCGCCATGGTGGTGGTCGGGCTCTTGTGGATTCCGGTGATCCAGGGCGCGAAGGGCCTCTACGAGTACCTCCAGAGCGTCCAGTCCTACCTGGCGCCACCGATCTTCGTGGTGTTCTTCCTCGGCGTCTTCATGAAGCGCCTGAACGCGAAGGGCTGCCTCGCCTCGCTGGTCGTGGGCTTCGCCCTCGGCGTGATCCGGTTGCTCGTCGACACACCGGTGAAGCTGGGCCTGGCGGGTTACGAGAAAGGGTATGAGTCGGGCTCGCTGCTCTGGATCATCAACAACATTTACTTCCAGTATTACAGCCTCCTGATCTTCCTCGTTTGCGTGGTGGTGATGATCGCGGTCAGCTACGCGACGGAGGCGCCCTCCGAGGAGAAGATCCGCGGCCTCACGTTCGCCACGGTGACGCAGGAGCAACGCGCAACCTCCCGGGACAGTTGGACCATGGGCGATGTGCTCGCGTCGGGCCTGGTGCTGGTCCTGATCCTGGCGGCGTATCTGTTCTTCCAGGGATAGGGGCCTGTTCAAGAAGCCCCCTTGTCTCGTAGTCGCCGTGGTGACACGGCGCATTCATTGGCTTTTCGGGGTTTCTTTGCGTTGCTCCAGGCGGCTGCAGGCTTTTACAACGGGCTGCAGGGGCCGGCGTGGTGGAGCGTTATCGGGCCAGGGGCAGCTCGGGTTGCGGCTCGCCGAAATCGCGACGCAGGGCGGGAATGTCCTGTTCCAGGGCGCGCTCCAGGCGGGCGACGTGGCGCCCCAGGCCGAAGCCGCCCCCGAGCCGAGAAGGCCCCACGAGTCGGACGGCCCGCGCGGTGCGCTCCCGGACCGCCGCCCAGTCGGCGAGGAGGTCGGCCCGGTTCTGGAGGCTGAGTTCGCGCTCGCAGGCACGCTGGAAGGCCTGGTCGAGCACCGCCAGGTCGAGGCTTCGCCGGGCAAAGCGCTGTGCTTGCCAGCGACCCAGACCCCAGGCCGCGCCCACCGCGCCGGCAGCGATGACCATCACCAGGAGCCGGGTCGTCCACGCGGGCTGGGGCAGGGCCAGCCAGACGGCGACACCTCCGAGCAGGGTGGTCAATGCCAGGGCTCCCAGCCATTGGAGGCGGAGCCGTCGATAATCCACCGACAGCGCCTGGCATACCCGCGCGTGCACGCGAAGCTCGCGGGCGCGCTGGAGAAGGTCGGTAACGATGTTGTCGGCCCGCCGGCCCGGCGTGCGGCGGATTTCCGCGAGGATCTCGGCCCGGGAGGCATCGAAGTCCGCGAGCGGCAGGCCCCCGGTGCGGGCCAGGGCCGGCTTGCCCACCAGCGGGACGTAGCAGGTGGCGATATGGGGGATGTCCTTGGTCGGAATGGCCTTGGCGAGGTTCCAGCAGAGCGTGCCGTAGGTGCGCGCGAAGTCCCGGAAGCTCGCGAATTGGTCCACCTTGTTGAGCACCAGCAGCAGCTTGTAGCCCAGTCCGGCCAGGGTCTGGGTGAGAACGAAGACAGACTCCGCGGTGGTTCCCGGCTTGTCGGGATCGAAGAAGAACAGGATCAGGTCCGCCCGCTCGGCAAACAAGCGGACGGCGGCGGGGAAGTCGTAACCCCGGGTGTTGGCGGCCCCGACGGCGTCGATCATCCCGGGGCTGTCGACCAGGGTGACGGACCGGAGGAGGTCGTGAACGAGGGTCTTGAGGCGGAGCTTGGAGACGAAGGCGGGGCCGAGATGGGAGAGGTCTCCGAGGGGGAGCCGGGGATGCGAGGCCACGGTGGGGCCGTCGGCGGTGGCCTGCTGGGCACCCTCCATGAGGATCGTGAAGCCGTCATCGGTCGGGGCGAGGCCGGTGGCCTGGACGGGTTGGCCCAGGAGATAGTTGATGAACGAAGACTTGCCCGAGGAATGGTTGCCCAGGAACAGGATGACGGGGGTGCCATGGGCGGCTCGAAACGGCCGGGATGCCTCGAACATGAGGCGCTCGGCGAGCGGTTGAAGCAACCGCTCGTGAAACTCCGCGGCCCGATCCTCCAGAAGACTCTTCGACACGCCCCCCGGCATGCCACTCCGGCGGCCGAACCGGAAGTCAGAAGTCGCCGACGCGGGCCAGGAGAGTTGGTGAGGGAGTGGACGGCGGTTCAGGCCATCACGGTGGACGCCACCGGAGCGGAGTCGCTGAAGACCTCTTTGACCATGCGGATTTCGCCGGTTTCGAGCGTGTGCATTGCGCCGACGAGCCCGATCATCCCGTCCCTGATGAGGTGGCGGAGGATCGAACTGCGATCCTCTATTTCGTACATCGTGTGCAGCACGTTCTCCCCGGCCACCTCCTGGACCTCCTGATCGTAGCTCAGGGAGTCACCGTGCCGGGCTTTGACGCGGTCGACCGAAGGTTGGATCTTCTCCAGGAGCCCGGTGAGGTGGCCCATCTCGACGTGTTTACAGGCTCCCTTGACGGCACCGCAGCGGCTGTGGCCGAGGACCACGACCAGCTTGGAGCCGGCGATCTGGCAGGCGAACTCCATCGAGCCGAGGATGTCATCGTTGAGCACGTTGCCGGCAATACGGACGCTGAAGATGTCTCCGAGGCCCTGGTCGAAGATGAGTTCGGCCGAGGTACGCGAGTCGATGCAACTGAGGATGACGGCGAACGGGAACTGGTCTTCCGTGGTCTCGTTGACCTGCTGGAGCAGGTTGCGGTTGGCCCGAAGGTTGTTGATGAAGCGCCGATTTCCTTCGGCAAGGATCTGCCAGGCGAGGCGGGGCGTGAGGTTGTGCTGCGTTTCCTTGGTATGAGTTCGCATGGTTCAGGGTGGGGATTTTGGCGGCGTTGTGTTGCTTGGTTTCACCCGATCCAGGCGTCGGAGGCCGGGCTGGCGAGCGGGGACGATAGGAACGAAAACCGACTCGTCAAGGGATCGACCTGCATTCGATCCACGATTTCCAACGCGGGCGAAGGCAGGGCCGCCCGGTTGCCCTGCCGGTTCAGCGGGCCTTCAGCACCTGGGCCATGGGGAACGGCCCCCGGGAGTGAGGGCCCCAGAACACCCGAATCGCGGTGACCACGGTCCAGGCGGGCTCGCCTCCCAGCGTCGAATATTCCGCCCCGGTCATGAGCTTGATGCGGTGCGCGGCGAGGTGGTAGTTCAGACCCACGTAGGCCGCCTGATAGAACTCGCCGGTGGTCAGACCCGTGGGCCGTTCGTACCGCCGCTGTGCCCGCAGCCCTACATCGCTGTTGGAAGCCGACACCTGATAGCGGCCGACGAGCTGGACCTTGTCGGTGAGAAACCAGCCGGGCTGGATAGTCAGGCCAACGGCATCCCCGTCCACGCCCCCGAGACCGGTCATCACCTCCGTCACGAGCGATCCCGGTCCATCCGTCAGGATCAAGGCGGAGGAGAGGCCCTCCCCGAACCGGCCCAGGTTCGTCGCGTTGTCGTTCGCGTCGCTGTGCAGGAAACCGAGGTTCACGTGCGCCGTGTCCGTGCCCAAGGCGTCGCCGAGGTCGTAGGTCACCGAGGCCAGGAGGGAGTAGCCCGAGTCGAATTCGGTGAAGGCCACGCCCAGGTTGCGCCCGGTCGCATTGGAGAACACGCCGGTGTAATAGCTGAACCTTCCCGCCCGCCCCGAGAGGGTCACCGCGGGCGTGTAGTCGAGCTCGAACATGTTCACCAGCAGGCTCCGCTCGACGGTGTTCAGGTATCGGCTCGAAACCGTCCGCTCATGGGTGAAGCGATGCTTCTGCTGACCGACCGTCAACAGGACCGCGTCGGTGAAAGTCCAACCCGCCCAGAGCTCGGTGAAGCCGTTGTAAAACGGATCGAAGTCGGTTCCGCTGACCATCTGGGCGTGCAGGGTGAGTTTCTGGAAGAGTTGGGCCTGCCCGCCCATGCGGAACCGCCGGGTCTCCCCGCCATCGTCCTCGCCGGCGCTGCCCTCCGCCCAATGGTATTGCCCGTGGTAACGGCCGAGAAACCAGAGTTCCTGCAGCCAAGAATCCTCGGCATCCTGGTGCAACCGCCCGAGGTTCTCGAGGGATTCGGCCCAGGTCCGGGTCCCGGCCGCAGGAGCCACGGGTTGGTCCGGGAGGCCCGGTCCCTCGGCAGCGAACCCTTCCGGAACCGGCATCAGCAGGAGGCACAGGCCAGTGCCGAAACCCAGGGCGGCGGCTGCGGTTGCGGTTGGGCAGGCGCTGGAGGCGGGAAGCGGGGGCATTTGGCGCCGTCTGCCACGATCGCGGTGCAGACCCTGGCGGGAGCGGAAGGTTACAGTTGGGTGACAAGCCCGGGCAAGCGTGTCGATCCCGCGTGCAATTCCGGCGCACGAATACCCGGTGCCCCGCGGAACAGCCCAGCCGGCCGGTTCACTGGAATCCGGTCACCCACCACTTCTGGATGCACCGGGAACTGCCGTGGCACGGGGACGGGGTTTGTGCCCCGGGCGCCCGTCCTGATAGGCTCCCTCCCTCAGGCATGAGTTCCAACCCGGCCGCCCGCGTTCTGGCGATCGATGATACCCCGGAGAACCTCCAGGTGGTCTCGGCGATCCTCCAGGGGGCCGGGTATTCCGTCAGTGTCGCGCGGTCCGGCGTTCAGGGGATCGAGATTGCCCGCCGTTCGCCCCCCTCGCTGATCCTGCTGGATCTGGTCATGCCGGAGGTGGACGGATTCGAGACCTGCCGCCGGTTGAAGCAGGACGCCGCCTTGCGCGAGATCCCGGTGATTTTCCTCACCGCGAGCACGGAGTCGGCCGACGTGGTCCGTGGCTTCGAGATTGGTGCGGTGGACTATGTCACCAAGCCGTTCCATGCGGCGGAACTGCTCTCCCGGGTGCAGACCCACGTGCAACTGCGCGCGGCACGCGAGCGGTTGGACTCGCTGGCGCGGCAGTTGGCCCGCTACCTGTCACCGCAGATCCATGCGGAGATCTTCGCCGGGGAACGCGAGGTTCGGCGGGGGACTCGGCGGCGGAGCCTGACGGTGTTCTTCTCGGACATCGTGCGATTCACCGAGCGCACCGAGGCGATGGGGGATGCGGAACTGGCGGCCTGGTTGAACGATTACCTCGATGAAATGGCGCAGATCTCCCAGCGCCATGGCGGCACGCTGGACAAGTTCATCGGAGACGCGGTGATGGTGTTCTTCGGAGATCCGGCATCGGCCGGGGCCGAAGAGGACGCGCGTCGATGCCTGCGCATGGCGCATGAGATGGTATCGGCCGCGGAGCGCCGGGAGACGGCGATCCGCGTGGGCATCCACTCGGGCGATTGCATCGTGGGGAACTTCGGCAGCGAGGAGCAGATGAACTACACCATCATCGGCTCGGTGGTGAACGCGGCGGCCCGGCTGCAGGCGGCTTCCCAACCGAGCCGGATCCTGGTCTCCGAAGCCACGCGGACCCTGCTCGGAGGCGGGGTGGAGGCCGAACGGCATGGTGAGCTCCATCTCCGGGGTATTGCGCGGCCCCTGGGCACGTGGTGGATTGGGTCCGGCCGCCGAGCCTCGCCAGGATGAACTGCCTGCGCCCGGACGCGGACACGGCCACGAGACCGCTCCCGAGCACCTGAACCCGGCCTACGCCCCCTGACCTCCCCATGCAGAAGGTTCAATTCTCCCTGGCCCGCCGAATCACCCTGCTGCTCGCCGCGCTCGATCTCCTGCTGCTGATGGTCACGGGGATCGCCTTCCTGCGACTGCGGGCGGTGGACGGCCGGTACGTGGAGTTGTTCGAACGCAACACCCGCGGCCTGCTGGCGATCCCGCGCCTGAACGTGTCGCTGCACGATGCCGCGCGGTTGGTGTCGCAACGGCTCCACGCCGTCACCCCGGAGGAAGGGGCGCGGTTGGACCGGGACCTGGAGGCCGTGCAGCAGCGGATGGCGGCGGAGACCGTCCTGCTGCGCACCGCGTTGCCCGAGTACAGCCGGGCGATGACGGATTTCGACCGGGCCTTCGGGACACTGCTGGGTTCCGCGGCGCAGGCGCGGGCGGCGCAGCGGGGCGGTCGGTCGGCAGAGGCGATCGGGCACTTGCGGACCGCCTTTCTGCCGCAGTTCGAGCAGATGCGGGCGTTCCTGCTGGCACTTGGCGGCCAGATCCGGGACCGCATGATGGCCGAGGCGCGGCAGGCGGAGGATGCGGCGAACCGCGTGATCCGCCGGACGTTGCTGGCGGCGGTGCTGGCGCTTGCGGGAGGTCTGGTGCTGGCCCAGGTGTGGGTCTGGCGTTCCATCGCCCGGCCGCTCCAGGGTCTGGTGACCACCGTGCGACGCCTCGTGGCGGGCGATTTGAACGTCTCGATCCCGGGCGGCGAGCGCACGGACGAGATCGGACTCCTCGCGTCCGCCCTGGGGGTGTTCCGGCAGAACCTCGTGCGCAAGCAGCAACTGGAGGAGGAGGACCGGGAGAGCTGCCTGCGTTTGAGGCAGGGGGAGGCCGAACTGGCCAACCAGAACGCCTTCCAACGCGCCCTCATCGACACCATCCCGTACCCGGTCTTCATCAAGGACGCGGAGGCTCGCTTCCTCGGGTGCAACCGTGCCTACGAGGTGGCCTTCGGTACCACCGCCGGGGGGCTGAGGGGGACCACGGTGCTGGACCAGGATTACTTGCCACTGGCGGACCGGGAGCGGTTCCATGCGGAGGATTCCGCGGTCATCCGGGAGGCCTCACGGCGCAGTTACGAACTCACCATCCACTACGCCGACGGGCATCCGCATGTGACGCTGTATTCGGTGGATGGATTCCGTCGGGCGGACGGGGAGCCCGGGGGCCTGATCGGCTTATTGGTGGACATCACCGATCGCAAGGCCGCGGAGGAGGAAGTGAGGCGGAGCCAGCGACTCCTGCAAAGCGTCACCGACAATGCCGAGGCTTTTGTCTTTGTGAAGGACCTCGAGGGCCGCTACCTGCTGGTCAACCGGCTCTACCTCGGTTTGTTGGACCGGCCCGCCTCGGAGATCCTGGGCCGCACCGCCTCGGAAATCTTCGGGCCCGACGCCGCCGCAACTCTGTTGTCGGGGGAGCCGGAGGTGATCCGTTCGGGGACCGCCCAGGTCGCGGAGACCTCGGCGGTGCTCGGAGGCGAGACCCGGCACTTCCTGGCGCACAAGTTCCCCTTGTTCGACGACAGCGGCCAGTTGTTCGGGCTCGGTGGGGTCTCCACGGACATCACCGCGGTGAAGCGGACGCAGGAAGAATTGGCGCGGGCGCGGGACGCGGCCGAGTGCTCGAACCGGGCGAAGAGCGCGTTCGTGGCCACCATGAGCCACGAAATCCGCACGCCCATGAACGCAATCATCAACCTGACCGGGCTGGCCCTCGAATCGGACCTGGCACCGCGCCAACGCCAGTACGTGGCGGTGGCGCATTCGTCGGCGCGCGGGTTGCTCGCGCTGCTGAACGACATCCTCGATTTCTCCAAGATCGAGGCGGGTCGGTTGGAACTTGAGCGGGTGCCGTTCGCCCTGCGCCGCGTGCTGGAGGAGGTTGCCGACTCGTTCCGGGGACGTGTCCTGGAAACCCGGCTTGAGTTTGGCGTCCTGGTGGACGAGGGCCTGCCGGAGGTGCTCCTGGGGGACACCCTCCGGCTGAGGCAGGTGTTGACGAACCTGCTGAGCAACGCCTTCAAGTTCACCGAAAGGGGCGACATCGTCGTGCGGGTCCGGCCTGCAGCGGCCGAGCCGCCTCCCGGGGCGATGGCGGGGGCGATCGGGTTGCGTTTCGCGGTGCGCGACACCGGCATTGGGATTCCTCCCGAGAAGCTGGGGCGTCTCTTCGAGGCGTTCAGCCAGGCCGACACCTCGACCTCCCGGAAGTACGGGGGCACCGGACTGGGCCTGGTGATCTCCCAGCGCCTGGTCGGGTTGATGCACGGGACCCTGGAGGTGAGTTCTGAGGCCGGTCGGGGAAGCGAGTTCGCGTTCACGGCGTGGTTCGATCCCGCGCCGCCTTCGGCCGCTGCTTCGACCTCCCCGGAGCCGGCCTTGCCCCACGACCTCCAGCACACGCGCGCGCTGGTCGTGGCGGGGAGTGAACTCACCCGCGAATTGATCGTCAGCAGCCTCCGCCGGTTCGGCTTCCGCGCCGAAGGGGTGGGTACAGCGTCCGAAGGGCTCGACCGGCTTTCAGCTCCCCAGGCCGGGCAGCCATTCGGCCTGATGGTCGTGGACTGGCAGCTCCCCGACCTCGGGGGTGTGGAACTGGTGGAGCGGGTCCATCGGACCGTGGCGGACGGCCAGCTCCCCGTGGTGATGGTCAGCGCCTTCGCCGGCGAGGAGGAGGAACGCCGCGCCCGGAAAGCCGGCGTCCGCGCGTTCGTCCTCAAACCCATCACGGGGTCCCTGCTGTTCGACGCGGTCATCGAGGCCACCCGCCTCCGCCCGGAACTCCAGGTCGCACCCCTCGCGGAACTCGGGGGCGAAGGCGAGGGGCAGGAGGGCGGCCTTCGGTCGCTGGCCGGGCGCAGCCTGCTCGTCGCCGAGGACAACGAAGCGAATCAGTTCGTGGTCCGCGAAATCCTCGAGCGCGCCGGGGCCACGGTCACGATCGTCGCCCACGGCCAGGCCGCGATTGACCGTTTGGCCGTCGAATCCTTCGACGCGGTGCTCATGGACATGCAGATGCCGGGCCTGGACGGCGTGGAGGCCACCCGTCGCATCCGGGCCGCCGCTCCCGAAGGTGGCGTGCGCATCCCGATTATCGCCCTGACGGCCAACGCCATGAAGAGCGATGTCGAGGCCTGCTACGCGGCCGGCATGGACGACTACCTCGCGAAACCTATCGAGCGCCGGGCGCTCTTTGCCACGCTGGCCCGTTGGGTAACTCCGGGTCCTCCCCCGCCCGTGCCACGGGTGGTGGAGGTCGAGGACCTTCCCCCCTGGGACATCACTCCCCGGGAGGAGGACGAACCCGCGCGTTCGACGCGAGAGGAAGCGCCAGCCGTGGACTCGGAACCTGAGCCGGAGCCGGGGGCCGTGGCGGAACCTGATTCTGGGCTTGTGCCCGAGCCTGGATCCGAACCTGGGCTTGAACCCGCGCGTGAACCGGAGGCCGCACCTGCGCGTGAACAGGAACCGGCCTCGGATGCGCCCCCCGCCGCAGCTCCGCCCCCCGCCGCAGCTCCGCCCCCCGATGTGGCGGCCTCGGGGTCTTTGGTCCCGGTACCGGTGGTTTCCGTGGAGGCTGAGCCGATCATCCCGGCCGTGGCGGCGGCCCCAGCCAGACCGCGTGCCC
>JBBQML010000011.1:0-18644 GCA_038328885.1 Verrucomicrobiota bacterium
ACCATGTCGTTCGATCTCCCACTCTCCCGGCGCCGCGCCGGTTTGCTCCTGCTGGCTCTCCTGTCCTGCTCGAACCTCGCGGCCGCCGGCTCGGCCGGCACGCGCGGGGCCGCCCAACTGACGCTCGGTTGTCGGATCACCTGGCAATCCCACTCGGCCTGGAGCAAGGAGTTTTCCGAGAGCGATCCACCTTATGCGATGTCGCTGGCCTCCGACGAGGCCCTCCATCTCGCGAGCGATCTCGTGCTCGAGCGCGTCGATGGCTCCTGGGTGATCGTGGATGAAAAGACCGTGGTGAACGCTTCCGGGGCCGGGGAGTACCGGGTCTCGGGGAAGAACCCGTTGCAGAAGACCGTCAGTACCGTCCTGAAGGATCCGGGAACTCACAGTGGCTACGTGAGTCTTCGCACCCTGAACTTCGAGGAGGGGGTCGCCACCATCCGCTTCGGGAAGCCGGCCACCACCGTGTCGCCCGAGTGCCTGGAGTGCGGCTTCGTGGCCTTGGCGGCGTTCATGGATTGCTTCTCCTCCATGACCACCAACCTGAACACTCCCGCCCCCCAGGAATGCACCATCGCCTTCGCCCCCGGAAACCAGGCGTTCACCGCCACGGGCTCCACCACCTGGAGCCAGTCGGGCGACTGTGGCTCGGACACGTTGGAGGCGACCTGCACCCTGAGCTATACTCCCGGTCTCTGGGAGGTCGTCATCCTCCCGCCGGAGGACCTCCCGAGCTGGCTGCCCGCGGGCAAACCGGATCCCGACCAACCGGGGAACACCCTGGGCGTCCATGTGCAGCTCCGCCATCGAGGGGAGAAGGAGCCTGCGACGGACATGATGGGGGACGTTCTACGTCACCCTGGAGGACGTCTCGCGACAGCCGGGCTATTGCGTGAACGCCCCCTCGAAGGACCAGGCGGGCACGGACCCCGACCTGAAACTCCGCGAAGCCGACAACCTCTGGCTGAACGATTCCCAGTCGGGGCAAAGCGAAGAGGACACCAGCGAGCTTTCGGTGACCCTCGGGAGCTATGATTTCGGCGCCTACGGCCGCCTGCGCGTCGAGGTGGTCGTGAACGATGGCTCCGTGATCAAGGCCCACCTCGACGGCGACCCAGGAAAGGACTACCTGGACCTGCCGGTGGACGACAATCGCAACCACATCGCCGACTCCTGGGAACGCGAGAAAGGCGTCGAGGAGTTCCCCGCCACCTGGGACGAAGCCAATGAGCCTGCCGGACAGTGTCTGGCCGGGGACGGCATCTCCCTTTACGAGAAGTACCGTGGCTTTGTCATCAAGGGCTATCATCAGTGCCTCGAACCGTGGAAAAAGCACCTGTTCGTCTATGATCCTTCCGGGTGGGCGCAGGTGAGCCTCAGCGACCCGGAGGGGGTCAGCTTCGCCATGGCCCTGGACTGCGAGGTTCTGTTCCTCGACGACGAGAACTGGACCGGGCCGGGTAGCTCCGGAGCCGGGCGGCGTATCGTGAATTTCAACTCCACCGAGGAGGTCCACGCGGTGGATCAGCATGGCCTTCATGTGCGTTTTCCTTTTACCGCCGACCCCACGCTGCCCGCCGACTACCAGGATCTGTACAAGGCCAAGCATGGCACCAATGACACGGACACCCTCGAGGGCACCTTCGGCTGCAAGTATCCCGACTACGGCAGCGCCGGCAAAGGCTCGCCCGTGGGCGCGCTGGTGATCGAGACCTATGCGAACAACATCGAGAAGTACACCCGCGAGGTCGTGCAGTACCATACCTGGGGGGCACCGGAGTTCTCCAAGTACTGGGATTCTGCCACCACCGATGCCCAACGCACCGGAATGCAGATGCGCTGCCTCGACTTGGCCGAGGCCTATATCCGCGACCACCGCGATCACTTCGAGCGACGGAACTGGCTGCATTTCACCACCACGCTCACCCATGAGGTCGGCCACGGCGTGGGGGTGAATGATCTGACGAAGCCCAGGTCCTGTCCCCCGAGATTGCGCTGAATCCGGCGGACGTCCCCAACGGCCAACCCCGATTGACGCTGACCGTGCTGCCGGGAGAGACCTATGAGGTCCAGGCGTCGGCCGACCTGATCACCTGGGTCGCGGTCGATCGGCGTCGCACCGAAGCCAACCGCTACGAGGTGGTGGATCCCGACGCCCAACCCGTCGCCCCGCGCTTCTATCGCGCCGTCTGGCTGCCTTGACTGCGGCTCAGACCTTCACAACGCGCAGCTCCCACCCCTTGCGGAAACGCAGGTTGTTCTCCGGTCGGTTTTGAGCCATTCTAGCCAACAGCTAGACAGATTCAGGAGGAATTCCTTATGCCCCTTGCCGCCACCATCGGCCTCGCCGAGGCCAAGAACAGACTCTCGGAGCTCATCGACCGCGTGGAGCGGGGCGAGGAAATCACCATCACCCGTCACGACGAGGCGGTGGCAAGGCTTGTCCCCGCCAAGCGGCCCAGCCGGGCGGACGCGAAAAAGGCCATCCAGGCCATGCGCGCGCTCCGCGATCGAAATCTCGTCAAGGTGACGACCGAGGAACTCCTCGTGTGGAAAAACGAAGGCCGGCCATGAGCGGAGACTTCGTGCTCGATTGCTCGGTCACGCTGACCTGGCTTTTCGCCCATGAGGCAAGCCCTGCGACGGATGCGCTCCAGGCGGAACTGGCCGGGAATGCCACGGCCGTCGTCCCGCTGCACTGGCGACTGGAGGTGGGAAACGTGCTCCTGGTCGCTGAACGCAGGAAGGTCAAGACCCGGCCGGAGACCGAGCAGTTCCTCGCGCTTCTGGCGGCGCTCTCCATCGAGATCGACGGCCAGACCGACAAGCGCGCCCACGCCAACATCGTGTCACTGGCCCGCGACCATAAGCTGACTACCTACGACGCAGCCTATCTCGACCTCGCCATGAGTCGCGGGCTGGCGTTGGCCTCGCTCGACAAGGATTTGCGTGCAGCGGCGAAAAGGCTCGGCGTCAAGGTGCTGCCGGCGGCCCTCTGAGTCGCCCGGACCCCATTCAATGGGGTCATGGACCGGCGGTTCGTCTTCGAGGATTGCGGGAACCCTCCCCGTCACCGTCACCGTCACCGTCCGCCCGCCGGCCGGCCCAACTGCGGCAGGCGCACTGAGAATTCCACCGACTCGTCGGCCGCGCCGAGATACCCGCCCCAGCCGATCCGGAGGTCCTGAATCTTCCGCGGATCGAGCCGTCCGTCGCCGTCCGTGGACCAGCCGGCAAGTTGAAACCGATCGAGCGGCAGGAAAGTTCGCTCGTACCGTGGACCGGCGAGGGACCGACCGGTTTCCACGAGGAAATCCCCTCCTCCTTCCTCGTGCAGGATCACCAGCAGTTGGTTGGGCGTCACCTGGCCCTCGGGAACCCAGCTCTCCAGGTCGAGATGGTCGACGCCGCTCCAGTCCAGGGCCGGCGCGTAGTGAAACTCCGCGAACTCAAAGGTGTCCACCTGCCCCTTTGCCAGCGTCGCCGTGATCCGCCAGGCCGGCCGATCGGGCGTCGCGTGCGAGGGATCCGGCGTGATCTCACCGCGGACGAACTCGCCGCGGATCATCCTGGGTGTGGCCGCCGCCACCGGACTGAGGCTCTGCCCCGGCAACCCGCTGCCGTCCCCGGGAAGCCGCCGGGGCACCCGCGCGGAAGCGAACCGGACCAGCCTCGCGCCGTAGCCCTCCAGGTTCAGCCGGACCTTCCCATCGGAGAACGTCTCTTCACGCTTGCCCGTGGTGAGGTTCCAGCACTCCCCCGCGCCCACCGCCGCAAAACCCACCCGGCCCGCCCAGGGTTCCGCGCTGTCGTTGATCACGAAATAGACCTCGTGCCCTTCCAGGCGCCGGTGGGTGACGCGGAGTGGCGACTTCGCGCCTTCCACCGTCACGTCGGCCTCGAGCAGGCCATCGAGCACCGTCGGCAGGAGACCGGCACCGCCGTATGGAAGGTAGATCGCCGCACCCCCATCGGCGTGGGTACGGAACTGCGGAGCGGCGGACGCGGGGTCCGTGACCCCGAACAACTCCAGCGCCAGGGACTGCACGCGCGCGGAAGGAAACTCGGACTCGCTGTTCCGCGGCAACTCTCCGAGCGCGATCACCACGCCGCCACCGCGCACCCACGCGGCGAGGCGCTCCCACGCCGCCAGCGGCAACGTGTCCACGCCCGGCAGCACGACGACCCGCCAGCGCGACGGCCCATGCACGAGCGTGCCAGACTCCGCCCAGGCCTCCACCAGGGCCCGGGAATCGACGAACGTGAAGTCCCGCCGCGCCGCGAACAGCCCCTCGGCCGCGGTACGGTACAGGTTCTCCACCCGGGCCGCCGCCGACGCCTCCCGGGTCCAGTGGCGTGAAGGCACGAACCGGGTCCACACACTCTCGACCGGGTAGACCACGGCGAGGTCGGCCACCTGGTGTCCACCGCGCAGCGCCGTGCAGGCCCGGCCGATCCAAGCGTTGAGCCGGCGCAGAGCATCGTCGGAAAGGTCCGTGAAGCTGTAGTAGCTGGTGACCACGTTCACGCCCGCGACGATCAGGCGGTTGGCCGTGCCGCGGATCTCGGCCTCCGTCACCAGCCGACGCGGCCGGGAATCACCCGCCGGCCGGTAAACCTGGGAATGGTCGGATGTCTCGCTCATGACCTGCGGGCGCTGCTCCAACTCCGCCGCGCTGGCCAGCAGGCGCGCGACGTACCACGGCACCTCCGCCGGCACGCTGGTGAGACAATCCATGCTCGGCGCATCGAGCCGCCGGATGCAGCGGAAGAAATCGCCGTACAGGGGCACGTGCCCGACCAGGCCCTCCTCGGCCAGCAGGTGGCCACCCGATGGCACGCCGTGGCGACGGCAGCGCTCCTGGATCTGGCCGAAGAAATGCTCCGAGACCAACTCACCGACGGTCAGCCAGTAGTCGTGCCGCAGCCTGGCCGTGCCGGGACCGGCGTCGGCGACGAGAGCCGCCAGGCGCGCGGGGTCCAGGTCGTAACCCCGCCGGCGGCGGAATTCCGCGGGCAGCGTCGACGCCCACGGCAGGGGCCGGTAGGGCATCGGTTTCAGGAACAGGCTCATCAACGACGGCTCGTCCGTGAACGTGGCCTCGAAATACCGCCCGAGATTCTCGCCGAAGTGTTGGGCATACCCGCCGTAGGTAAGTTCCACGAACCGCGCCGTCGGCCCGGCGAGCAGCAGGTTCGGGTACGGGATCTTCTCGTGGAGGTTGCGGTCGGCGTGCGTGCCCTCGTACAGACGGCTCTCGGTGATCGCCAGAACCTTCCAGCGCCCGTCCGGCGCCGGCCACTCCAGTTTCCGGTCGCGCACGCGCGGCGCCAGATCGATGCCGCGGGCGAGATCCAGATTGCCGTCGACGACCGGATACGCGCGGACGAGGACCAGGTCGCCGGGCGGCAACTCCAGCGTTGCCGTGGCGCCGCCCGCCGCCGCGGTCTCGCCGACCAGGAGTCCGCGCGCCTCCCACTCGGGGTGGCCCTCGAGCGTGAGGCCGCCCGCGTTGCCGGAAGGGTACCCGCGCTCGTCGTAGAGCCAGAGCGCGAACCCGGCCCGCTTCGCCTCGTTCACCGCACGCACGCAGGCCTGCCATTTTGCGTCGCTGCGGAGGTACTGGTCGAACGAGACGTTGCAGACCACGCCGCCAAAGCCCTGCCCTCGTAAACGCTCGATCAGTTGGTCCTGGGCCGGTGCCC
This sequence comes from Verrucomicrobiota bacterium, assembly GCA_038328885.1. GTDB lineage: Bacteria > Verrucomicrobiota > Verrucomicrobiia > Limisphaerales > CAIMTB01 > CAIMTB01. Next base: position 5,707 of record JBBQML010000011.1, read on the forward strand.
CGTCAGGCCAATGGTGGATGATCTTCAGAATCCGGGCATCGGCCGGCGGTTCGGCCACACGGACCTCCCACGGCGTCGATGCTGTACCCGCCCGCCGGCCGAACGCTCCGAGCAGGCAGGCAACCGTCAGCGGAATCAGAATCAAGGAAACGGTGCGCTTCATGAGACCCAATTCGCGATGGCGGGCGGTGGGGATCCTGATCCTCGCCCCGAGGACAGCCCAAGGTGAAAGGGGCGAAAGCCCCTCGGATTTCACGAGCCCGGAACCGGGGGTGAAGGAGATCCACGATCGCGGCATGATCCCCGGGGTCTACACCGTCTGCGAGCAGGGCGAAAGGGGCCAACCCTGAGAGAGGGCTTGCTCCGATCCCGTCGATCCGGATGATCCCGCCCGATGTTTTCCGAAAGATGAACGTCGTGCGCCGAGGAACGGGTGGGATGCGACTCTTCCAGGGGGTCGCGATCGCTGGCCTCATCTGGGCTGGGAATATGGGATTGCCATGACCCTGCGGCTTTCTATAGTTGCCAGCATGAAACGCTACAGTGGGTTGTGGCCCGGCCTCCTGCTGGTTTTGGCAAGCGCCAGCTTGGTGGGTTGCGGTGGCGTCCGTGGCAGTCATTCGGTTTCTCCCTCTTCGCTTTTTCTGCCGGGCCTGATCAAGAACGAGACCCCATGTGCGGCCGGCACCCCCCTACCACCGCCGCAGGCCTGCCAAACCCCCGCTCCGGCGACCTTCGCGCTCTGATTAACTCTGAAGCCGACCCCTCATGCGTTTCCCCCTCGCCCTGACGCTCAAGATCACGCGTCATATCATCAAGCATAAGCTGTTGCGGACACCTAAGTTCGCGATGGTGCTTCAGTTGGAGCCCCTGCACACGTGCAACCTGACGTGCACCGGGTGCGGGCGGATTCGAGAATACTCGACCAGCCTCAAGGACATGGTGCCCTTGGAGCAGTGTCTCGCGGCGGCCGACGATTGTGATGCGCCGATGGTGTCCATCTGCGGCGGGGAGCCCCTGATCTATCCCCGGATCGAGGAACTCGTGGCCGGGCTGCGAAAGCAGCGTCGGATCATCTACATCTGCACGAACGGCGTGTTTATGCGGAAGAAGATGCGCGAGTACCTTGCGGCCCACTACTCGCCGCAACTCGAGCCCCACTTGCAGCGGTGCGTCGCAGAGCAGTTGGTGACCGAGAAGGAGGCCGAGCAGATCCGCCAATCCGACGCGGCTGCCCGGGCCAAGGTGACCATCGCCCCCTCGCAGTGGATTTACTGGAATGTGCACGTCGACGGCCTCGAGTACACCCACGACCTCATCGTGGAGCGGGAGGGGGTCTTCAAGGAATGCGTGGCCGCCATGAAGATGGCGAAGATCCTGGGCTTCCAGGTCGCGACCAACACCACGGTGTACAAGGAGACCGAGGTCCGGGAGTTGGAGGAGATGTTCAGCTTCCTGTCCTCGCTGGAGGTGGACGGCCATACCATTTCGCCCGGGTACGATTATGACGCCGCGAAGAAGGACATGGCCAAGCGCCTGGGCAAGGACCCGGCGGACTTCTTCCTGACCCGGACGCTCACGCGGCAGAAATTCAAGGACATCGAGCGGTGGGGGGAGCGGTTCACCATCTTCGGCACCCCGGTTTACCAGGAGTTTCTGGCTGGCAAGCGTGAGCTCACCTGCACGGCCTGGGCCATTCCCACGTACAACGTCAAGGGATGGAAGGCGCCGTGTTACCTCATGACCGACGGGCATTACCCGACCTACGCGGAGATGCTCGGCAAGGTGAACTGGGAGAAGTACGGCGTCGTGGACGGGGTCGCCCGCGACTCCCGCTGCGAGAACTGCATGGTGCACTGCGGCTACGATCCCAGCGGTGCTCTCGGCACGAACTACCAGGCCGGAGACAACTGGAAGAACTTCAAGTACAACTTCAGCAGCCGTCCCCAGCCGGATCCCAAGGGCGCTCAGGTGCATGCGTTCAACGGGTTTTCGGTGGGCAAGGGACATCTCGCCGAGGCGAAGGCCACCGTGAACCGCGAGCTTTCCGGGGCCAAGTCGGCTTTCGCACGCGGGGGCAACGACCTCCCCGCCGGGACCTCCCCGTCCGCGGGCACCGGCGGCGGGTGCAGTTCCGGGCCGGCCGCCGCGAATCCGACGGAACGCGACGAGCTGCTGGCCAGGGTTCGGGCCAACGGAAAGATCTCCCTGAAGTCGGAGTGATGGAGCAGCCCGTCCTGCTGGGGGGCTCCCGCCCGCGGCTTGCCCGTGCGTTTCCTGTCCCTCGCTGAATGAGCGCCCTTTTTCTTTCCCCCCCCTCGTTTGACGGCTTCGACGGTGGAGCCGGCGCCCGTTACCAGGCCCGGCGGGAGGTGACGAGCTACTGGTATCCCACGTGGCTGGCCCAGCCGGCGGCGCTGGTCCCCGGGGCCAGGCTCCTCGATTGCCCGCCCCACGAGGTCGGTAGGGAGGAATGCCTGCGGGTTGCGCGCGATTATCCGCACGTCATCATCCATACCTCCACGCCCTCGCTGAAAAACGACTGCAAGGTGGCGGAGGCCATCAAGGCCCAACGCCCGGATACCGTCATCGGCTTTGTCGGCGCTCATACCGCCGTGCTCCCCACCGAGACCCTGAAGGCGTCGCCGGTCATCGACTGGGTCGGCCGCAAGGAGTTCGATTTCACCTGCAAGGAGGTGGCCGAGGGCCGGCCGCTGGCCGGGATCGCCGGCCTTTCCTACCGCGATCACGAAGGCAGGATCCGCCACAACCCCGAGCGGGAGCTTCTCCGCAACATGGACGAGCTGCCGTCGGTGGCCGACGTCTACAAGCGCGACCTGACCATCGAGAAGTACTTCATCGGTTACCTTCTCCATCCCTACCTGAGCCTGTACACCGGCCGCGGGTGTCCGGCCCAGTGCACCTTCTGCCTCTGGCCCCAGACCATCGGGGGCCACAAGTACCGTGTCCGCTCGGCCGGAAACGTCGCCGACGAGATGGCATACATGAAGGGGCTGTTTCCGCAGGTGAGGGAGTTCTTCTTCGACGACGACACGTTCACGGCGAACCTGCCGCGTGCCCGCGAGATCGCGAAGAAGCTCGCGCCGCTGGGGGTGCCCTGGAGCTGCAACAGCCGGGCCAATCTCGACTACGACACCATCAAGTTCTTCAAGGACTCCGGTCTGCGCCTCTTCCTGGTGGGGTATGAGTCGGGCAACGAGGACATCCTGCAGCGGATCAAGAAAGGGGTCACCCTGGCGGAGATGCGTCGGTTCACCAAGGCCTCCCACCAGGCGGGGGTGGTGATCCACGGGACGTTCATCCTGGGGTTGCCCGTTGAAACCTCCCAGTCGATCGAGAACACGATCAACTTCGCCAAGGAATTGGACGTGTTCAGCATGCAGGTGAGCCTGGCGGCGCCCTACCCGGGGACGGAACTCTTCGAAATGGCCCGCCAGAACGGATGGTTCGCGAAGCGCGACAAGGCGGAGACGGTGCACACTGACGGCTTTCAGGATTCGTCGCTGGAGTACCCCGAGCTGAAGAAGGAGGAGATCTACGAGGCCGTGGATCGCTTCTACCGGGCCTACTACCTGCGTCCGAAGCCGATCCTGCGGATCATCAAGACCATGCTCGAGGACAAGGACGTCTTGGTGCGGCGGTGCCGGGAGGGCTACGAGTTCTTCAAGAGCCTTCGGCAACGCAAAGAGACCCTGGCCACGGCGCGAGCTGCGGCAGCGGCGGCGTGAGCAGTTTGGCCGTTTTTCGGCGGTCGCTGCGACTCTCCAGCCCGGAGGGCTGAGGGAAATGAGCCGCGCAATCCCGCGCCAGCGGGAGCGGCCGCCGGTCAAGGCACGTCCGTTGACTCGTGCCTTGGCAGTGGGGGCGCCCGCGGGGTCAGTCCCACATACGACAGTCGGCGCACCACCAGCGACTATCGATGTGTGGGACTGACCCCTCCAGACCCCTGACCCCTCCACTCCCCAAAGAATCGATGTGTGGGACTGACCCCTCCACCAGGCGCACCACCAGCGACTATTGATGTGTGGGACTGACCCCTCCACGGGTTCGGTCAAGCAGTTGGGTTATCCCGAGCCAGTCACGGGCGCTGCCGGCGCCTTGCGATGGTTCGGGGGCGCCCGCGGGGTCAGTCCCACATATGACAGTCGGCGCACCACCAGCGACTATTGATGTGTGGGACTGACCCCTCCTGAGTCCTCCACTCCCCAGGTGGGCGGTGCAGCCGCGGCCCGAACGACAGGCCCCAGAACGTTGGCCGTCGGGTGGCGGCGCGCTTAGGCTGACGGTCATGAGCACTTCGGTGGACGTGCGGATTCGGCGGTGGGTCATGACGGGGGGCCTGTTTGCGTTCTGGTTGGCCTTGCTCGGTGCGGGCGCCGGGCGGGCGTTGAGCGAGCCGCTGCCCGTGGCCCCCGGCCATCGGCCGGGGCCCGAGGAGAACCTTCGGCTCTCCGCACCCATCACCACCTGGGACGAGGCGGTGCCCCTGGGAAACGGCCTGCTGGGAGGACTCCTCTGGGGGGAGGGCGATCTCCTGCGGCTCTCGTTGGACCGGGGCGACTTGTGGGATGAACGGCCTGCGCCCGGTGATCCGTTGAGCCGGCTGACCTACGCGCAGATCGTGCGCTGGGTTCGCGAGGGACGTCATGCCGAGATAACCCGGGTCGCCGACGCCGAATCCTACGACCAGAAACACCCCACGAAGATCCCCGCCGGGCGCTTGGAATTGCGCCTCGGCTCGGGGCGTGAGTTGACTTCCTTCGAACTCAACCTGGCCACAGCCGAGGGGCGGGCGGAGCTGCGCGACGGAACCCGCGTCGAGGCGTTCTTCGATGCCACGCAACCCCTGGCCCTCGTTCGCCTCCCGGGCCCGGCCGTGGCGGAGTTGCGACTGTTGCCCCCGGGTTCGGTCAAGCAGTTGGGTTATCCCGAGCCAGTCACGGGCGCTGCCGGCGCCTTGCGATGGTTCGTGCAGGAAGCCGCGGCGGGCCTGAGGTATTGCGTCGTGGTGGGAGAACGCCGCGAGGCCGACACCACGCTGCTGGCGGTCACGGTCAGCTCGACCGCGGATGGCCCCGACCCGCTGACGGTGGCGCGGACGCGGATCGAGTCCGCGCTGGCGGCGGGGTACGAGGTGCGACGAGGGCCGCATCAGGCGTGGTGGGAAGCGTTCTGGGGACGATCGCGGGTGCGGCTTCCGGACCTGGCCATCCAACGGCATTACAGCCTGGTGCAGTATTTCCTGGGGGCCGCCTCGCGCGCTGGGGCGCCGCCGATGCCGCTGCAGGGGGTGTGGACGGCCGACGCGGGCACGCTGCCGCCGTGGAAGGGCGACTACCACCACGACCTCAACACCCAGATGACGTACATGGGCTACCAGGCGGCGGGGCGTTTCGAGGAGGGCCGCTGCTTCCTCGACTTCCTTTGGGAGCGGCGGCCGGTGTTCCAGCGGTTCGCTCGGGACTTCTTTGGGACCCCCGGGGCAAACGTGCCCGGGGTGATGACCCTGGCGGGGGCTCCCCTCGGAGGCTGGGCCCAGTACAGCCTGGCCCCGACCGCCTCGGGCTGGCTGGCCCATTTGTTCTACCTGCACTGGCGCTACACCGCCGACGAGGTCTTCCTCCGGGACCGGGCCTATCCCTGGTGCGCGGAGGTTGGCGAGAGCCTGGCGGCCCTGCTGAAGCCGGACCCGAGCGGACGGCTGGTCCTGCCGCTGTCGTCCTCGCCCGAGATCCACGACAACAGCCCGGCGGCCTGGCTGAAACCGAACTCCAACTACGACCTCGCGATCCTGCGTATGCTCTATCTCTCCCTGCAGGAGATGGCCTCGGTGCTGGGAAAGGCGACAGAGGCAGACCGCTGGGGTGGGTTGGTGTCGGGTCTGGGGGACTTCCACACGGAGGTCGACGGCACGCTGCGCCTCAACGCGGAGGAGTCGTTGCGTGAGAGCCACCGCCACTTTTCGAACCTGATGAACCTCTACCCGTTCAACCTGACCACCGTCGAAGGTTCCGACCGAGAGCGGGAAACCATCCAGGCCTCGCTGCGGCTGTACGACAGCCTCGGTACACGGGCCTGGTGCGGCTACAGCTTTTCCTGGATGGCGGCCCTGCGAGCCCGCGTCGGGGACGCCGAAGGCGCAGCGCGGAACCTGGAACTGTTCGTCCGGGCATTCATCCTCCGAAACGGCTTCCACGCGAATGGAGACCAGACCAGGTCCGGCCTGAGCAGCTTCACCTACCGGCCGTTCACGCTCGAGGGGAACTTCCTCGTCGCGGCGGCGGTCCACGAAATGCTCCTCCAGAGCTGGTCGCCCCGACCGGGCGCGGGTGAGGCTGGCGCTCTGCGGCTGTTTCCGGCCGTGCCGGCGCGCTGGCGGGAGGTCGCGTTCGAGGACCTCCGGGCGGAGGGAGGCCACCGGGTGTCGGCGCGCCGGGAGGCCGGCGTCACCACCTGGTTCCGCGTGGTGGCGGGGCTTGGGCGACCCTTGCGCCTCCGGGATCCGTTCGGGGGTCGGGAACCGCACTGGAGCCAGGGGGCGATGGAGCGGGACGGTCGTGATTTCATCGTACGTGACGGCCGGCGCGGGCTGGTCTTCGAGGCCACCTTGCCGCGCACGGAACCCTGATCCGGCCCTTGTGAAACCGAGTTGGAGGGAACTACTGGGTGCCGCGGAGGAGGAAGTCCAGGCCACGATTGGCGCGTTGCCGCGCGAACTCCGGGAGGCGGCTCGGGCGCTCCCGGTGCTTTACGAGCGCAAACCCAGCCCTTCGCTGGTGGCCGACGGACTGGAGGAGGACCTCCTGGGACTCTTCGTGGGTGATGCCCACTCCGAGGAAGGACAGACCTCCGCGCTGCCGCCGCAAATCCTGCTGTTCCTCGACAATCTGTGGGAGTTCGCGGAGGGAGACTGGGAGTTCTTCCAGGACGAGGTTCAGACCACCTACCTGCACGAATTGGGGCACTACCTGGGGCTGGATGAGATCGACCTGGAGGAGCGGGGACTCGACTAGCGCGGGCCCGCGGGAGCGGCGCTCCGCTCCGCCCTCGCGCCGAAGACGCAACCGACCAGCGCCCACAAGTTCCGGCGTAAGGGGAGGAAGCGCACGGCCGGAGTGCGGTGTCGCGCGGAGTAGATCCGTGCGTCGGCGAAACAGGCGGGCGCTTCGAAGACAACGCGCGGGTGGCACGGCATGCCCAACCGTTGGAGCTGGACAGGAAACGTCATCCTACTGGCAACCGGATCGTTGACATGGGGGGGGCGCCTCACAGGCTCAGCGGCACACTCAAGCAAGGAAAACCCCAGTGAACCGAACGCCCCAGTCAGGGTCGCAGGAACAGACGTTGCAGACCTTTCCCGGCGGGTCGCCGGAAAGAACCGTAGCGCTTCGGTCAGCCTTCTGGCTGGCCCTCGCGATCGTGGGGGCTTGGGCCGGTGGTCCGCGTCCCGCGCTCGCCGCCGGACCGGGCACGTCCGGTGAAATCGGCCCGGTGGCCGTGATCGCGGTGAAATCACCGTCCCCGGCAATCTATGTCGCCGGCGGACTCTCTCGCGAACTGTTGACGGTGGACCCGGAGCAGGGGGCGGTGGTGGGCCGGATGCCCCTCCCGGGCGAGCCTTCGGGCCTGGCCCTGGCGGCGGACCGCAATCGGCTCTGGGTCACCTGCGCCGCGCCGCGTAGCACGGTGGTCCTGCTGGACCCGGCTCTGGGCATGGTGCTCCGCACCTTCACCGCCGGCCACACGGCCATGGCGCCGGTCCCGACGCCGGATGGTCGGCAACTCCTGGTCTGCGAGCGTTTCGATCACACAGTGGCCGTGTACGACCTGCCGGCTGACCGTGTGGTCGAGCGCATTCCCGTGCCCGGGGAACCCGTGGCCGCGGCGGTGACGCCGGACGGGGCCCGGGTGTTTGTGGCGAACCACCTTCACGCGGGTCGGGCCGACGCCGACGTGGTGGCGGCGGGGGTGAGTGTGATTGACGTGGCCAGCCGCCGGGTCATCCGCGAACTGCCCCTGCCGCACGGGAGCGGGCTCCTCCTTGGGGTGGCTGTGTCCCCGGACGGGCGGCATGTGGCGGTGACCCACAATCTGGCCCGACCGAACCTGCCCACGACCCAGGTGGATCGGGGGTGGATGAACACCGCGGCGCTCACGCTGGTGGACGCGACGGAACTCAAGGTGCTGAACACGGTGTTGCTCGACGGGGTGGACCACGGGGCCGCGAATCCCTGGGCGGTCGCGTGGACGGCCGACGGCGGACGCCTGCTGGTGACCCACGCGGGCACGCATGAACTCAGCGTGATTGACGCGCGAGGGTTGCTGGCGCGCCTGGCCAGCCTCCCGGTGGGACGGCCGCCGGCGGCAGGGGGCGACGCCTACCGGGCGACCACGGCGGCAGCGGACGTGCCGAACGACCTCGCCTTTCTGGTGGGATTGCGGGAGCGGCTCCGGTTGTCCGGGAACGGCCCGCGGTCGTTGGCGGTGGTGGAAGACCGCGTCTGGGTGGGCGGCCATTTCTCGGACTCGCTCGAACGGGTGGACCTTGGAGCAGCGTTGCTCAGGCCCACGTTGTTTGCGTTGGGACCCCGCCGCGAACCCTCGCTCGTGCGCCGCGGAGAGATGCTCTTCAACGATGCCAGCCTTTGCTTCCAGCAATGGCAGAGCTGCGCCTCGTGCCATTCCTTTGATGCGCGCGTGGATGCCCTCAACTGGGATCTGCTCAACGACGGCGTGGGCAATCCCAAGAACAACAAGAGCCTCCTGTGGTCCCACCGCACCCCGCCGGTCATGAGCGGCGGCGTGAGGGAGTCCGCGGAGCAGGCGGTGCGCGCGGGCATCCGCCACATCCTCTTCACGGTGCAGCCCGACTCGGTGGCGCTGGCGATGGACGCCTACCTCGCGTCGCTCGAGCCGGCGCCCAGTCCGCGGTTGGTGGACGGCGAACTCTCGGCCGCGGCGCAGCGCGGGAAGGCTCTGTTCGAAGACACGGAGGTTGGTTGCGCAGCCTGCCATCCTCCCGGGCTTTTCACCGACCTCAATCCTTACGATGTCGGCACGCGGGGCGTCTTCGACGAAGCCGGTGTCTTCGACACGCCGACGCTGGTGGAGTTGTGGCGGACGGCACCCTACCTGCACGACGGGTCGGCAGTGACCGTGCAGGAGGTGCTGACGACGGCGAACCGGGGGGATCGTCATGGCCGCACCTCGCACCTGAAGCCATCGCAGATCGACGATCTCGTCGACTACATCCTCTCCCAATGAATTGCGGGGGCACGCTCGCGGGTGGGGCAGGGTCGCGGCGATGGCTGGGGGTGTGGCTGGGCTTGATCGCGGGGGCGACGCTCCGGATCGGCGCTGGCGCACCGGAGGCGGTGGACCGGCTCGACCTGATGACGGGCTTCCGTGCCGGGCCGATGCGGGGCGTTCGCGAAATCGTCTTCGCCGTTCGCAAGGTCATTCCCGAGCACTGGTACGCCAACTTCGGGTACTATGCGGCGGACGAAGGCCCGTCCTATTTCGGGAACAGCAACAAACTCTACCGGGAGGGAGCGCGGCTGGAGCGGTTGGACCTGGACACCGGCCGGGTGACGACACTCCTGGACGATCCCCGGGGCGGCATCCGTGATCCGCAGGTGCACTACGATGGCGACCGGATCCTCTTCGCCTACCGCCGCGGCGGCACCTCCAACTTCCTGCTCCACGAAATCCGGCGTGACGGCACCGGTCTGCGGCAGTTGACGGACGGCGCTTACGACGACTTCGAACCGGTCTACCTCCCCGACGGGGACATCGTCTTCGTGTCGAGCCGCTGCAAGCGCTGGGTGAACTGTTGGCTCACGCAGGTGGCGGTCCTCTATCGGTGCGATGCCGACGGCGGCAACGTGCGCCCGATCTCGAGCAACAACGAGCACGACAACACCCCCTGGCCGCTGCCCGATGGTCGCATCCTCTACACCCGATGGGAGTACGTGGACCGGAGCCAGGTGGACTACCACCATCTCTGGGTCGTGAACCCGGACGGCACGGGGCAGATGACGTTCTTTGGGAACCTCCAACCCGGCACGCTGATGATCGACGCCAAGCCGATCCCGGACTCGGACAAGATCGTGGCCATTTTCTCCCCAGGCCATGGCCAGACCGAGCACGAGGGGGCGGTGACCCTCGTGGATCCGGCGGCGGGGCCCGATCGGCCGGAGTCCGGCCAGCGTCTCACGCAGGCGCTGAACTTCCGCGATCCGTGGGCCTTCTCCACGAACTGCGTCCTGGCGGCCCAGGAGGGTCGCCTGATGGTGCTGGATGGGCTCGGGCGGGCGCAGCAGATCTACGCTCTCCCCGCCCAGGACGTGGGGTCGGGGATGCAGGTTCACGAGCCCCGTCCCCTCATGGGGCGAAAGCCTGAGGTGGTGCTGCAGTCGCGGACCCGCCCGCAGGAGGCCACGGGCCGACTGCTGCTGGCCGATGTCCACGAGGGCCGGAACATGGAGGGCGTCGGCCGTGGGGAAATCCGGAAGCTCCTGGTGCTCGAAACCCTGCCGAAGCCGATCAATTTCACGGGCGGCATGGACCCGCTGAGCTATGGCGGCACGTTCACGCTCGAGCGCATTCTGGGCACGGTACCGGTCGAGTCGGACGGTTCGGCGTACTTCGAGGTCCCGGCTCTGCGCAGCCTGATCTTCGTGGCGCTGGATTCGCAGGAGCTTTCGGTCAAGCGGATGCAGAGTTTTGTCACCGTGCAGCCCGGCGAGATCACCGGCTGCGTGGGGTGCCACGAACAGCGGACACGGACCCTCCCGGCGTCCCTGCCCTCCGTTCTGGCGGTGCGCCGCGCGGCAAGCGTGATCGAGCCGATCCAGGGAGTGCCCGAAGTGCTGGACTTCCCGCGTGACATCCAGCCGGTGCTCGATGCGTTATGCGCGGACTGCCACGGATACGATCGGACCGCCCGGGGTGGACCATACGCGGGACGGGTGCTGCTGGCCGGCGCGCGCGGGCCGATGTTTTCGCAGAGCTATTTCACCCTGACCGTGCAGCGGCTTTTCGGGGATGGTCGGAACGAGCCGAAGAGCAACCTGAAGCCCCGGGCCGTGGGCAGTTCCGCGAGCCGGCTGCTCGCTCTGATGGACGGCCGGCACTATGGGGTGCAAGCCACGCCTGCCCAGCTGCAGACGGTGCGCCTGTGGATCGAGACCGGGGCGCCCTACCCGGGCACCTACGCCGCCCTGGGCAACGGCATGATCGGCGGTTATGCGCAGAACACCCAGGACCACACGGACTTCGATTGGCCCACCACGCGCGCCGCCGCTGCCGTCATCCAGCGTCGGTGCGCCCCGTGCCATCAGGCGGAGCGGCGCCTGCCGGAAGCGATGGCCGACGAGTTGGACCTTTCATTCTGGCGTTTCGACCTCGCCGATCCCCGGTTGCGTTACAGCCGCCACAAGCTCTTCAACCTCGACCGCCCGGAGCAGTCGTTGCTGCTGCTGGCACCGCTGGCGTCCGGTGCTGGTGGCTTCGGACTCTGCTCGACGAACCCGGCCGGCGGTGTGCTCGCCTCCACCGCGGATGCCGATTACCGCACCCTGCTCGCGATGGTGGAGGCGGGAAGGGATTACCTGCAGCGGATCGGGCGGTTCGACATGCCCGATTTCCGACCACGGCCGGAATGGATCCGGGAGATGCGCCGGTACGGAGTGCTGCCGGTGCGGACGGCGGGTGCTGCGGACCAGGGCCTTCCCCCGGTCGATCCACGGATTGACGTTTACGCGGTGGAGCAGGAGTACTGGCGTTCCCTTTGGCACCCTCCGGCCAAGGGGCTATGACCGCTGGTAGCGGGCGGCACCGACGAGGGTCTGTGCGATGCTCTCGGCAACCCGCGCGACGGCTCCCTCGAGGCTCTCCGGCGCCTGCGGATTCTGGCTCCCACCGGCGGGCGCGTTCTCGGCGACGAGCGTGGCCAGCACCTCGCCGCTCCCCCCGTCGCGGAATTCGAGGTGCACCTCGCACTGGGGGGCGCCGAAGCGCGCCCCGGTGGCGCGGCGGGTATCGGAACTGCCCTCATCATAACGGATCAACGTGCCGTCCATGACGATCGTGAGTTGGTCCGGCACGCCTCCCCGCAGCACCGGTGCGAAGGCGTTCGTCCGACGCACGGCTTCCGCGATCCGGTCCGGTACGGTGCGAACCGCCTCGCGGATCATGGCCTGCTGGGCAGCGCGCCGATCGAGGCTGGAGGATCCCGAGCGGCCGCTGACGCGTTCCTTGAAGTCCTGGACAAGCAGCCGGGCGAATCCGGACAGCCGCCGGGTGCGGCCAGCCCCGACCCACTTCAGCCCGGCCGTCGAGGTCGCTCCCGCCTGGGACGAGCCGGGGCTGGAGCAGCCCACCAAGGGAACAGCCCAGGCCAGGGTGGAGGCGAGGACGACTCCGGCACTGGCGCGGAGCGCGGTGCGGCGGGAGATACGGGCTGCTTTCATGAGGACGCCACGGTTATAGACCGGCGCGTCTGCCATGCCAAGCGCCGCAGAACGCCCAGAACTCATCCCAGTTCTCGTGCTGGATCCGGCGGGCGCTCAGTTGAGGAATCGGATCGTGGCCGGGTAGTGAAACGACTCGCCGTTGCTGGTCTTCACCGCGCCCACAATGGCCAGGATCATCGCGACGACCCCGATCAAGATGGCGGCCCCGAGGAACAGGAACCCGACCAGGATCCACAACGTGAAGACTCCGAGAATCCCCAACGCCCAACTGTAGAGCATCGCCGAGAGCTGGAAATTGAGGGACTCCTTGCCGTTGGCGTCGATCGCAGGGTGGTCGTTCCGCTTGATCAGCCAGACCACGAGCGGCCCGATCAGCGCCCCGAAGGACGGCACCAACAGGCCGAGGAGCGCTGCGAGGTGGCAGAGCATGGACCAGAGTCG
>JBBQML010000012.1:0-18436 GCA_038328885.1 Verrucomicrobiota bacterium
CGACCTGCACTGGCGCGGGTACTCCGAGTTCCAGGACCTCCCCTGGACCCAACCCCTCACCCCGGACTACGACCGGACGCGAACGTGGCCGGACTGGCGGATCACCCCGAGCGGCTGGTGCACACGGTATGGAGGCGTCGACGAACTCCTGGCCCGCCGCGACGGTGGTCTCGTGCTGCTGAACGGCGGGGACGAACTCACGCTCTCGTTCGCGGAGGAGCGCCTCCCGAGCCGTCCCGCGGGCACCGTGCGGACCTACTTCCTATTCACCGTGGGTTGGGACAAGGACGCCGATTTCCATGTGGCCGCCGGGGATCGTGTGGAACCGCTTCCCTGGGAGGGCCTGGACGATCAGCGTTATGGTCGTGAGATCCGCCCGCCGCAACCCGGTGACGAACTGAACCGCCGGTTCAACACCCGATGGGTTGGTCCGCTGGCCCGTCTGCGGAAGTAGGATTGCCGCGCGGAGGACGCCGTCAGCGTCGGCCGTTCCCTCGGACCTCAAAGGTCGGTTCCCATCCGAGGGCACCCTCCAGGCCCCGAAGGACGGTTCCGATCCGACGGAACCCTGCGGGCCCCGACGCCATTGCCCCCCTGCGAGGCGGGGCCCTACGCTGATCGGGTGACCGCCGCCGAACGGACGACCGTAACCTACCGCCTCGAGCGGTGGCGGGCGGTCACCCACGGCATCCTGGAGACGGCTGGCACGACGTTCCTCCTCCTCATCGCCCTGCGCTGGTTCCACGCGGGCGCCACGGCCAAGGCGCTCGTCGCCGCGGGCAGCAGCGTCGGGCTGCTCCTGTCCCCCGTGGTGGTGACGTGGGTCGCACGACGGCGCCTCTCCCCTTCCGGCGCCGCCGCGTGCGTGCTTTGGGTCGGGGCCGGCGCCTTCGTGGTGGCCGCACTCCTCCCCACGCTGCTGGTATTCGTGGCGGGATCGGTGATCGGCATGGCGGCACTGGCCTCCGCGATCCCGCTCCTTACCCAGATGTACCAGGAGAACTATCCCGCCGAACATCGCGGACGCCTGTTCTCCCGCACGGTCATGATCCGGATCCTCGCCGCGGCGGTATTCGCGAAGATGGCGGGGATGCTGCTCGCGGATCGGCTCGACCGTTTCCGTTGGCTTCTGCTGATGTTCGGGCTCGCCGCCGCCGTGGGGGCGCAACTGCTCAAGGCCTGCCCCACGACGCAGATCGCCGACACCGGCGGGAACCACCCGCTCCGCGCGTTGCGTTACGTCCGGACCGACGCCGTCTTCCGTCAGACGCTGATCGCCTGGATGCTGATGGGTTTCGCCAACCTGATGATGCTCCCCCTGCGCATCGAGTACCTGGGCAGCGACCGCTACCCGCTCCGTCTTCCGCCCGACCAGATCGCCCTCTACACGAGCGTGCTGCCCAACCTGGCCCGCCTGGTCATGAGCCCGGTATGGGGTTCGCTGTTCGACCGCATGAACTTCTTCACGCTTCGCGTCGTGCTGAACCTCGGTTTCATGGTCGGCATCGTCTCGTTCTTCACCACGGGCAGCACGGCCGGCCTTGTCCTGGGCTCGATCGTGTACGGGATCTCCAACGCGGGCGGTGACGTCGCCTGGAGCCTCTGGGTGACCAAATTCTCTCCACCAGAGCACGTGGCGGATTACATGTCTGTCCACACGTTCTTCACCGGCATCCGCGGGGTGCTGGCTCCGGCGGCCGCGTTCCAACTGGCCGGCATCCTCAGCCTGCCCGCCCTCGGCTGGATCTCCGCCGGAATGATCGGTGTTGCCTGCCTGATCCTCCTGCCGGAGGCCCGCCGCGGAAACCGCGGCCGACCCGCTGCCGCCCTCGTCGAGGAGGTCTCCGAATGAGATCGCAAACCGCACTCCCCCGGCCCGCGCGCCCGACTCCGTCCCTGGGGCTGGCCCTGGGGCTGGCCTCGGCCCTTGGGTCGATCCTGGTCGCCCGGGCCGAACTGAACCTGACGCTCGCCGGCGGCGGCGAAACCGATCGATCGATCGCCTCGAACGTCTGGCTGCGTGTCCCCGAAGGCGGCACCCCCAGCCCATTCGTTCCAGTCGGCCCGTTCACCGCCACCTGGAGCGGTGAGTTGAGCGTGGAACTGCGCGGCGACTACCAGTTCCAGGCCGCGTTCGCGGGACGGTTCCAGCTCACGATCAACGCCACCAACGTCCTGTCCGCCCAGGCCCGCGACGGCCTCACACCGTGGTCGAACCCGGTTCGCCTCCACAAGGGGACCAACCGGTTCGAGGCCACCCTGATCCGCTCCGCGGAGGACCGCGGAGACACCCACGTGCGCCTGCTCTGGCAGGGACGCGGCCTGGCTCCAGGCCCGATCCCCGGGGAGGCTCTGACCGCGGCCACCGAGCCCCCGGCCACCATCAGCGCCAATCCCCGACGCGCGCGCGGTCGCGCCCTGTTTCTCGGGTTGCGCTGCGGTCGCTGCCACGCCGTCGACTCCGACACGCCCGTTCCCGAGCTGGCCATGGATGCCCCGTCCTTCCTCGGGTTGGGTAGCCGCCGCCGGCTCGAGGCACTGCGGGAAGCCGTGCTCGATCCAGGCGCCGGGCGGCCCGACGGCAGCATGCCCCGCCTGCTCCATGGTCCGGGATCCGTGGAGGACGCCGAGGCCATCGCCACCTGGCTGAGCTCACTGCGCGCCCCGGAACCGATTCCGTCCCCAACCCACGACCCTGGTTTTGCCCCGGGAAACCCCGCCATCGGCCGCAGTTTGGCCGACCGCCTGCAATGCCAGGCATGCCACGTCGGCCCCGGAGAACCCGCCCACCCCGCGAAGATCAGTCTGGCGCGGGTGTCCGCCAGGTTCGTGCCCGGGGCGCTGCCCGCGTTCCTGCAACACCCGGCGGAGCACTTCCGGTGGACCGGCATGCCGACGTTCGACCTCAGTGGACCCGAGGCAGCGCATCTCGCGGCCTGGCTGGATCCGATCGCGCGAGCGGAGTCCGCCCCGGCGAACCCGGACCCGGCTCGACTCCAGCGGGGCCGTGAACTTGTGGAAACGCTCGGCTGCCTCGGGTGCCACACCGGCCCAACCCCCCAACGCGCCCGGAGCCGACCGCTGGCCCGACTCGGACCGGAATCGTGGCAACGCGGCTGCATCGCGGAGGTTGCTCCACCCGGCCCCACCCACCCGCACTACCGCCTCACCGCGGAGCAGAGACTCGATCTCCGGGCGTTCGGAGCCACCGATCGCCGCTCCCTCGGCCGCCATGTCCCCACGGAGTTCGCCGGACGGTGGACACAAGCGCTGCGTTGCGACGCTTGCCACGAACGCGGCGAAGGCATCCCTCGCCTCCAGTGGGCCGGCGAAAAGCTGCGCCCAGAATGGACCTCGCGGCTGCTGAGTGGGGCCGTGACGGCCAAGCCCCGCCCCTGGCTTCCCGCCCAAATGCCAGCCTTCCCGGCGATGGCCACCCTGCTCCCGGAGGGGCTCGCCGCGCTCCACGGTCTTCCCCCGCACTCCCCGCCCGAGGGCCCCATCGACGAGGCGGCCGCCGCGGACGGGCGCCGTCTCGTCTCGGCTTCGGGCGGGTTTGCCTGCGTGACCTGCCACGCGGTCGGGCCGATGGGCGCTTCGGCGGTATTCGAAGCCCCCGGCGTCAACTTCAGCGTCGTGAGCGAGCGATTGCTGCCCGACTTCTTTCGGCGCTGGGTCCGCAACCCGCAACGGTTTGAGCCCACCACGAAGATGCCGCTGTACTTCGACGAGGACGGCAACAGCGCGCTGGCGGAGTACGCCGACGGGGATGGACCCAGGACCCTGCACGCCTTGTGGAGCTACCTTCGCCTCGGCGCGCAGATGCCGCCTCCGCCACCTTGACCGGCGCTTTCCGTCCCGCCTACCCCCTCCCGGGCGGAACCTGTCGCCGGCGGGACATCCGGCGGCGGACCAGACTGACGAGGAGCACGGCGGACACGACCGCCGCCACGGCCGCAGCGATCCGCCACGCCGAGGTCTGGGTAAGGGACTGACCGATCCAGACAAATCCGAGGACGAACGGGACCTGCACCAGCAGCGAGACGGGAAGATAGAGCCCGAAACGCATGCCGCTGACCCCGAGAACATAGTTCTGCACGAACAGGGGCATGCCCGGGGTGATCCGGAAGAGGAGAAGGAAACGAAGCTCGTCACCCGATCCAAACTCGGGGACCGCGTACCCCCGCTTCCGGATCCAGCGCTCGAGCGGATGCCGGACCACCCGGTGAGCAAGGAAGTAGCCGAGGGTCATATTGATGGCCAGCGCTGCCATCCCAAGGCAGAACCCGGGCCCCACCCCGAACCGCACCCCCGCCGAGATGAACAGGATGCTGGCAGGGAACGGCCCCAGGGGCAGCAACGCCATCGCGGCGAAGAACAACACCGGATGGGTCGCCTCGAGCGAAGCGATCACCTGCTGCCAGATGTGTCCGAGATCCATTGACTCGGCCACACTGCGCCGGGGAACACCGGAACGCGAGCGGCCAACCCCATCCACCCAGCCCTCCAAGTCGAAGGCGTTCGGCCATCCGTGTGGCGAATCGGGAAGCGCCGCGCACTCCGGCCGGGCGCACAAAAAAAGCGGGCCGACCTTTCGGTCGGCCCGCCTGGGAGACTGGCAGTGACGGATCAGTACACCGTCGTCGACTCGAGTTCGACGATCGGGGCCGTGCGCTCGCGGGTCGACACGTCGACCTGCAGGCGGGCATCGCCCTGGCTGGTTCCCTTGCCCTGCACCGTGTAGGTCATCACACCCTTGAGCGGGAGCGAGGCAACCACGGGCCAGGTCACAGTCTTGCCAGCGATGACCCCGGCGTTCGAGGCCGCACCGGGCTCGAGTTCAGCCGGGAAGGTCGCCTTGATCGCCACATCGAGGAGGTCGAGACCGCCACCCTGGTTGGTGACCTTGATGGTGTAGGTCGTGGACTCGCCGATCTGAATCGGATCCGGAGCGTCCACCACTTCGACCAGGATCGCGTTCACGCCCTGGATGAACACGCTGCAGGTCGTGCTGGCCGGCTCGGCGCATGCACCCTTGACCGAGGCGTTGAAGGTGTAGTTGCCGCCGTTGGCGCCCGAGAACGTCGCGCAGACCTTCTTGCTCGCACCGGGAGCGAGGGCACCGACGTTCCAGCTCACGTTGCCACCCGCGTTCGAACCACCGTCGGTGGCCGAGCGGAAGGTCAGGCCGGAAGTAACCGGGACGGAGACGACCGTGGCCGCGGAGGGCGCGTCACCGGTATTCTTGACTTCCCAGCACACCTCGAACGGACGGCCAATAAACTCGACGTACGGGGTGTTAACGATCGTGCCCTTGGGAGCCGGGGTGACGCAGGCGATCGTCAGTGCCGGCTTCACCACCGTCACCGAGGCTTCGGCGGAAGCATCCACGCCCTGGGCGCTGGTCGCCTTCGCGGGGTTCGTGTAACGGCCCGTCTGGGCGGCCTTCGCGTTGAACACAAATTCCTTCGACTGGCCGGGGTCGAGCGTCCCGGCGTCAAACGTCGTCGCGACGTCGGCGCTCAGGCCGGAGGGCAGGCTGTCGGTGACCTTGACGCCCGTGAGTCGGCTGCTGCCGGAGTTCCTCACGACCAGCTTGACCGGGATCGGATCACACTGGGTGACCTGGGCGGGCATGGTCTTCACGAGCTCGAGGGCCGGCTTCACGACCTTGATGGGCTCGCAGAGAATCGGGCTGTAGGAGGCCCAGCCGCAGGTGGTGATGGTGCCTTCCGTCGAAGCGGTGCCGGTGACCTTGATGACCTTGGTCTCGCGGGGCCCGAGATGGTCCAAATTCCAGGTCGCCACCCCACCGTTCACGGAGTCCGCCTTGGGGGACGAGTCGGAGGTCGCAAAATTGTCGGTCACCTTGTCGGTCAGCATCACCTGGGAGAGGTGGTAGTCGGTCAGGTTGATGACCTTGTACTCGTAGCTGAACGGCTTGCCGACCAGCACTTCGGCCGGGACGACCTTCTCGATCAGCAGTCCGCTGGACTCGCGCAGGCCGGTCGGAAAAGCCATGGAGCCCTTGACCATCTTCACGCCGCCCTCCTCGAAGGTCGCGTGCGAAGGACCGTACCCGCCAGCGGGCCGGAGGGCGGGCGTGGTGGCCGGCGCAACGGCGGGCGCCGGGGCCCTGATCGGGGCTGGCGCGGGGGTAGACTTGGTGGTTTTGGCGCTTCCGGAGCCGTAGCCGGATCGCGCTGAGGACTTCGCAGTGGTGGTGGAGCAGCAGCCCGTGATGAGCACGGCCGCACTCAGCACAGCCAGCAGCGCTAGTGCTTTGGGTTGGGTTCGCATAGTGATGGTTCGGAGTCGATCGATGAGGATGAATTCGGAGACGCAGACTGAGCGCGCCTCGCCCACGAGCCGCACTTGGCAGCCACTATGCTAAGGCAAACATCAGTGTCAAGGGGCTTGGGATTAGCAACTTCAGCCTTCAGCCTCGCCAGAAGTGCTCCAGAATGGCGTGCCGCCCGACCCTCCCGCTCTGCGCGATCGCCTGCGTGATGTACTCCTTTGAGAGTTGGACCGCCTGCGATAGATCGCAGCCCAGGGCGTAGTAGCCCGCGATCGCCGCCGAGTACGTGCAACCCGTTCCATGGCTGGAGACCCCGCGAACGCGCGGCGACCGAAGTAACAACTCCTCCTCGCCGTCCCAGAACACGTCCACTGCCTCCGCGCCCGGCAGATGCCCCCCCTTGATCAGGGCGGCGCACCCGTAGCGGTCGCGCAACACCCGCGCCGCGTGCCGCAAGTCCTCGGGGCTGCGCACCACCACCCCCGTGAGGATCTCGGTCTCGTCCAGGTTGGGCGTGGCGATCATCGCCAGCGGCAGCAGTCGTCGCTGGAGCGTGGTGATGGCCGCCGGCTGCAGGAGCCGGGCACGGCTGGTGGCCACCATGACGGGATCCACCACCACCCCGAGCCTGCCCCTGGACCGCAAGAGGTCCGCGACTTCCCGGATGATCGCTGCCGAGTGGAGCATCCCGGTCTTGACCGCGCGGGGCGGCAGTTCCGCCACCACCGCCTCCCACTGACGGCGGACGAAGACCGGCGTGACCGGGTGCAGGGCAAGCACCGCACGGGGGTTCTGCGCGGTCAGGCAGGTCACCACCGACGTCCCGTGGACTCCCAGCGCGGCGAACGTCTTGAGATCGGCCTGAACACCCGCTCCCCCGCCACTATCGGAACCGGCGATGGTGAGGGCGGAAACCCGGGAAACCCGCGCACGAGGCTGCACGGCGGAAACGCTGCCACGCGCGGTGCGTGGTGGAAATAGTCTTCGCCAGAACCGCCCCCTCGAACTAGCCTGACCCTGCGTTGATGTGTTTGCGTTCTCTCGCCCGCCAACTCCTGCCACCTCGAGGCGTCCGCTGTGCTCTTGCTGCCTGGGTGCTGATCGGCACGGGTGCTAGCCAGGCGGCCGACTGGACCTCCTGGCGCGGCCCCAACCATGACGGGGTCTGCGTCGAGACCACCGCTCCGCTGAACTGGACCCGCACGCAGAATGTCCGCTGGCAGATCCGCCCGCTCGAGCCGGGGAATTCGAGCCCGGTAATCCTCAAGGACACGGTCTATGTGACGCTCACCCACAAGGGACGCCGGGCGCTGGAGGCCATCGACCGCCGCACGGGCAAGAGCCGCTGGAGCGCAGGCACCAACGCCCGCGACCGCTCCCCAAGTTCACCATTCAACCCACCGTGTACGCCATCCCCGGTGACCGACGGTGAGCGGATTGTGGTGTGGTTCGGCAGCGAGGGGCTCCAGGCTTTCGACCTCGAAGGCAAGCCCCTCTGGGCTCTCGACCTCGGTCCGCAGCGGCACCAATGGGGGTACGCCTCGTCTCCAGTGATCCACGGCGACCGGGTGTTCCTTAACTTCGGCCCGGGCGAGAAGGAGTTCGTCGTGGCTGCGGACGTGAAGACCGGGCGGGAACTCTGGCGCGCCCGCGGTCCGGGCACGCCCGCCAACGATTCCTACGGCACCTGGAGCACCCCGCTGGTGACTGAGGTGGGCGGCAAACCCCAGTTGCTGGTGGCGTTGCGCGACTATTTCGCGGCCCTGGACCTCCAGGAGGGCACCGAACTGTGGCGCTGCGGCGGCATGGGGCCGCAGGCCAAGGCATCCCCCATCGTAGGCGGCGGGATCGCCGTGATGTCCGGTGACTTTCGTGGCGCCGAGATCGCGGTGAGGCTAGGCGGCACCGGTGACGTCACGGACACCCACCGCCTTTGGCGCGAACGTCCGCCCCGCAGCCGTATCGCCTCGGGCATCATCCGCAACGGGCACATCTACGGCGCCCAGGCTAACGGCCTCATGGACTGCATCTCGCTGGAGACCGGCGACGTCGTCTGGGCCGGGCGCCAGCGCGGCGCCGGGGCGAACAGCCCCATCTGGGCATCCCCCATCCTGGTTGGTGACCTGCTGTACTACCTCACCCAGGGCGGTGACACCGTGATTGTGGAGGCGTCACCGACCTTCCGGATCGTGGCGGTGAACAGCCTGGGCGAACCCTGCATCGCCACCCCCGCCGTGGCCTACGGGGACCTCTTCATCCGGACCTGGAATGCACTCTGGTGCATCCGGAGCCCCGAACCCACCGCAGCCTCCCCACTCCCCTGACGCATGTCCCGCCTCTTAGGCCTGGTCCTCATGACGGCCACCGGTGCCGTGCTGGCCCCCCTAGTGACCGCGTTCGTTCCCGACACCGGGCCGGCCCTCATTGTCCTGGCGGGACTCATGGCGGCGCTCGGCCTGCTCTTCGGCTTCCTGGCCACCGAGCGCCACCTCCGCTGGTCGGTTGTCGCCTCGGCGGTGATCGTGGCCTCCCTGGCCTCCGGTTGGATCACCCCCTCCCCGGCAAAGGCCTCACCCCCAACGCCGACGCCTGCCCCGAGCCTGGCCCTCCTCATCGTCCCGCCGGTGGCCCTGGTCCTCTTCAGCGCCGTGGGCGCCTGGATCCTTCACCGCAAGGCGGGCGGACGCGCCAGGTCTCCCGACGAATAGCCCGGGTGCGGGGAGGGATTCGTTGGGTCAGCCCGCCGTGCGGACGCCCGGTGCGGTGGACGGACCGGAGGCCCCCAGGGCAGTCGCACCTCAGCTCAGCGTTCCCCACCCCCGCAGGCGACCTCACCCGCCGGTAGCCGGGCCACCCACAGTCCCGCGAAGGTGAGTGCCCCGTTGAGGAGCAGCAGTTCGTTCCCGAAACGGTAGCCCCCGAACCAGGCCGGAGCGCCCCGGTCCAGCACCGCGCAGATCAGGGGCGCGAGCACGGCCACGACCGGCACCCAGGCCTCCCGGACGCGGCGGCGGGTCGCCAACCCGAAGGCGAACAGACCCAGCAACGGGCCGTAGGTATAACCGGCAATCTTGAACACCAGCGCGATCACCGCCTCGGTGGCCCACGCTTCGAAGGCCAGGATCGCGAGGAGCAGCAACCCCGCGAACATCAGGTGGAGCCGGTGACGGAGGCGGGTGCGGGCCGCCTCCGTCAACCCCGGCTGCCGCTCGGTGCCGAGGATGTCGATGCAGAAGGACGTGGTGAGCGTGGTGAGCACCGAATCCGCACTCGAGAACGTGGCCGCGGTGAGCCCCAGGAGGAACACCACGGCCGCCGTCGGACCCAGGTGCTGGAGGGCCAGCGTCGGGAATAGCAGGTCGCTCCGGGCCGGGGCCGCGACCGACTCCGTCCGGGCGTACGCGTAGAGCAACGCGCCGAGGGCGAGGAACACAAGGTTTACGAGCACCACCACCACCGAGAACCAGCGGATGTTGCGCTGCGCCTCGGGCAGGGAACGACAGCTCAGGTTCTTCTGCATCATGTTCTGATCCAGACCGGTCATGCAGATGGCGACGAACGCTCCCCCGATGAATTCCTTCCAGAAACTGGCTGCCGGCGCCCAGTCCCAGACGAATACCCGACTGTACGGACTGTCCACCACGGCGGCCCAGAGGCCCGCCGGCCCGAGGTCCAGGCGGCGGGCAACGAGGCCCACCGAAACCACCAGGCCCAGCAACAGGAAGAGCGACTGAAACGTGTCGGTCCAGACCAAGGTCTTGATGCCTCCGCGGTAGGTGTAGGCGAGGATGAGCACGATGATCCCGGTGACGCTCAGCCAGAAGGGCACGCCCCAGGCATCGAAGATGAACCGCTGGGCGATGCCTGCCGCGAGGTACAGCCGCGCCGCCGCGCCCAGCAGCCGCGAGAGCAGGAAGAACGCCGACCCCGTGCGCTGGGCCGAACGCCCCAGCCGCTGCTCGAGGTAGCTGTAGATCGAGGTGAGTTGCAGCCGGTAATACAGCGGCAGCAGCACGTGCGCGATCACGAGGTACCCGACGACGTACCCCAGCACCATCTGCAGGTAGGTGAACTGGGTGTCCCTCACCCGACCGGGCACCGAAATGAAAGTCACGCCGGAGAGCGAGTCCCCGATCAGGCCGAAGGCGACGACGTACCAGGGGGACGCCCGGTTCCCCAGGAAATAGGCCTCGTTGCCGGCGTTGCGCCCGGTGTACCAGGCAATGGTGAGCAGGAGTGCAAAATAGCCGCCAATGCAGCTTAGGATGAGCGCCGGAGACATCGTCGACGTACCCCGGCGGTCACGCCTCGTCCCGCAGCCGCCTCCCCAGTTCCTTCAGGTGGCGTGGCACGGCCTGGTACGGATCCTCGGCGGCCTCGTACTCGAGCGCCACCCAGCCTTGATAGCCCCCCTGACGCAGTATCCCCACTACCTTGTCCAGATCGGTCGGCTCGGGCCTCGACTCGCGGCGGCGAATCTCAACCTTGACCTGAACGTTCACCGCGTAGGGAAGACAGCGGGCGAGGTCGGCGTAGGGATCCACGGAGTGAAAATTCCCTGAATCGAGGTTGATGCCCACCCAGGGACTGCGCACCGCGCGGACGATGTCGATCAGCTCTCCGGGCTCGGCGACGATGCCACCGTGGTTCTCGATCCCGAGGAAGACACCCGCCCGGCCAGCCACCTCCCCACACTCCTCCAGCGCCTCGATGCAGTTGCGTTTCGCCTCAGCCATTGACTGGCCTTCCAGGTTCCCCGCGAAGACCCGGATGTGGGGAGCGCCAAGGATGCGCGCGTGCTCGATCCACTGCTTGACCATCGCCAACTCCCGGTCACGCCTGGCGCCGACGGGAATCGTGAAGGTGTTGCCGACAGCTGTGCCGCTGACGGCCACGCCCGCAAGAAAAGCATGGCGACGCAGTCCGAGGAGAAACGCAGGCGTGACGTCCTTCGGAAAGTAGTAGGCCGTCAGTTCGCAGCCGGCGCACCCCTGGGCGCCGCAAAAATCGATGAATTTAGGAAGATCCATCGCCTGGGCACCGCGGGCCTTCGGTCCGGGACCCTGGGGCGTGTCGGAGAAGAAGTCGCGGAACGAATACGCTGCCAGGCTCAACCGCAGGCGCGGGGAACCGCGTCGGACAAGCGGCTCCAGGCCCGAGACTGCGGGGGCGACAACGAGGGCGGCAGCAGTGGCGAGAAACCGGCGGCGGCGGAGGGCGTTCATGACAGGATGGGATGCGCGGCGAGTGTGCCCGCCGCGCACCCCGCCCGCCACGCCGAAAAACGCCCAGTGCGAAGGAGGCCGGACATCATGGGCAGGATGGGAAGAGGCGGGGGAGTGGGTGAAGGGGGCGCGCGAGTTGCCCCCGGTCGACACCGATCCCATCCTGTCGACCCTGTCTATCCTCGTTCCACACCCGGGCCCGTGATCAGCGGAACAACCGGGGCCGCGCTCGGTCCCGATGGCTCCAGAAATCGGCTTGCCAAGCCGGCGCCGGCAACGCTATTTCAATTCGTCCCCGGCCCCGTTGCAGCTCACGAACCGTCGTGACGAAGGCGTTCAACGCCTGGACCGTAGCCAGCGTCTGTGGGTCTCGGTCTGACAACGAGGCAGCAAGGGAACAGTTTCCTTCCTCGGGGAAGGAAGGCGGGCTTTGGGTTGAAGATCCGTTCCGTGTGTAGCCCAAGGCCCGCCTCTTCTTCTTCCCATTGCTAGGCGTTGTAAGTGCCCGAGGCGGTGGTTCCGCCACGGCCGGTCCAGTTCGTGTGGAAGAACTGCCCGCGCGGCTGGTCCACCCGCTCGTAAGTATGCGCGCCGAAGTAGTCCCGCTGCGCCTGGAGTAGGTTCGCCGGCAACCGCGCGCTCCGATATCCGTCGAAGAAGGCCAGCGCGGTGCTCAGGGCAGGCACCGGGATGCCCCGCTTGACCGCGGCGCTGACCACGTTGCGCCAGCCCTTCTGACAGCGCTTGATCTCGGCCCGGAAGTAGTCGTCGAGCAGGAGATTCGTGAGCTTGGGATTCGTCTCGAAGGCGTCCTTGATCTTGCCGAGGAATCGCGACCGGATGATGCAACCTCCGCGCCACATCAGCGCGATGCCCCCGTAATTGAGGTTCCAGCCATACTCCTTGGCGGCCGCGCGCATGAGCATGTAGCCCTGCGCGTAGCTGACCACCTTGGAGGCGAACAGGGCGTCGCGGATATCGTTGACCAGGGCCGCCCGGGCCTCGGGCTTCTTCCCCTGCGGCAGCGCAGGCCGCGGGCCCTTCAGCTTGCGCGCGGCCTTCACCCGCTCTTCCTTCAACGCGCTGACGCAGCGCGAATAAACCGCCTCCGCGATCAGGGTGATGGGGACGCCCAGGTCGGCGGAACTCTGCACGGTCCACTTGCCCGTGCCCTTCTGACCGGCGGTATCGAGGATCTTCTCGACCAGCGGCGTGCCGTCGTCATCCAGTTTGCCGAGGATGTCCCGCGTGATCTCGATCAGGTAGCTCTCCAGGTCGCCTTCGTTCCAGGTCCGGAACGCGGCGTGCATCTCGGCCGCCGACATTCCCAAACCTTCCTTCATCAGGTGGTAAGCCTCGCAGATGAGCTGCATGTCGCCGTACTCGATCCCGTTGTGGACCATCTTGACGTAGTGGCCGGCCCCGTTCTCCCCGACCCAGTCACAGCAGGGCGTGCCGTCGGCCACCTTTGCCGAGATGGCCTGGAAGATCCCTTTCACGTGAGGCCACGCCGCGGGGCTGCCCCCGGGCATGATGCTCGGACCGAGGCGCGCCCCTTCCTCCCCGCCCGACACGCCCATGCCGATGTAGAGGAAGCCACGCGCTTCCAACGCCTTGACCCGACGATTGGTGTCCTCGAAGAGCGAGTTGCCGCCGTCGATGACGATGTCCCCGGGTTCGAGCAGGGGCAGCAGCAACTCGATGAACTCATCGACCGGCTTGCCCGCCTTCACCATCAACATCACCCGCCGGGGCCGCTTCAGCTTCGCGACCATCTCCTCGAGGGAATGCGCTCCCACGATACTCGTGCCCTTGGCCGCCCCGGCGAGGAACTCATCGACCTTCGCCACGGTCCGGTTGTAGGCCACGACCGTGAAGCCGTGGTCGTTCATGTTGAGAATGAGATTCTGGCCCATGACGGCCAGGCCGATGACTGCGATGTCGCCTTGCATGGAGTAGGTGAAGTATGAGGGATGGGAGGTCTCGGAAGTCTGAAAATACCTCCCTGGAAGGGGTCTGTCAGAGATTTTTTCGGGCGTGCTCCTCCACCAACCCGCAGATCTCGGGAACCGCGGCGGCGAACTTGGCACCGACTAGAGGGGGGAACCCCTGGCATCACCCGCGAGGTCACGCGCTGCGGGTCGGGAAACCCCAAGCCAATCCGCCAAACACCCCCGAAGCCAAGGCGACCGTCACGGTTCTCACCGAACGGGGCGGCGAAGCTCAATCACGCCGCGGTGGGAGCCGGCCAGGTAGGTCGCATCGAAGACCCCGCCCTCGATGCTTCCCTGCAACGAGTAGTCACCGAAAGCCCAAAGCTGGCGCCCGCCCAGGACCGCGAAGCGGTTGGTCGCCACCGGGGTCACGACCACCATCGTGTCCAGCGAAGAACTGAATACCCGCCACCAACGGCTGCGGGAGGACATCCGGTACAGATTGTCCCCGGTTCGCGTCAGGACGCACTGCATCGCGCCGCCATGGCCGGGACGTTTCTCGTCATGCCACGTTCCCACCCACAGGCCCTCGGGGTTCGTGGAAGTCACCGGCCGGGTGCCCGCTTCCCGCGAGTCCCGCCGGAAACTGGAGCACCCGGAGAAACAAGCGAGGCTCAGCAGGGTCAGGAGGAAGAACGGGAGCAGGCGCTTGCGCATGATGCGCAAACTGTACCGAAGGACGGACAGGGCTCAAGACGGCAGGCGCGCCTCAGAACGGTCGCTGGCTCATCGAGGCGCTGGCCTCGGGTCCGGTGTCGAACTCACGAATCCAAGCCCCTCGGAGCGCCTCGAGCAGGGCGGGGCGACCGAACTCGCGGAGGAGGTCGGCCAGGATCGCCGCCTTGGCCCCGGTGTTGAACCCTGGCGGTCCGCCCAGGAGAATCTCGAGACGGCGATGCAAGGTGGCGGAGGTTCCACCCTCCGTGGGCTCCTGGACGACCACGCTCTCCCGCGTCCCCTGCGGGGCCCGGGCTTCACGGAATTCAGCCGGGCTTGTCTGCGGCCGCGGGGCGTTGCGGTTCCCCTCGAACTCAACTTCGAGGCTCAGGAAGCCTGGGGTTGAACTCCCCGCGGATGCGGGGCCACCGACGAAAAGCCCGGCCTTGCCGTCCTCTCCCCGTTCAAGGTGGAAGGGGATCACCGCCTTGGCGCGGCAGGCCCCGGGACCAACAACGTCAGCCCCGCCCAGGGCTGGGCCGAGTTCGTGACACAACTGACCCAGCAGTTCACCGAGCGGAGAAGTCTCCATGCGTGATTGGATTCATGAGCGGACCAAAGGGGCATCTCAAACTGAAACCTGTCCACCCTCCCACGACCCTCATTCGCCAGCCGCAGCGCGCCAGGCTGCCAGCCTGGCCCCGAGCCGCTCCAAGTGCGAGGCCTCGGCCGAGAGGCGGGGGAAATCCCTTTGCAGGTGCTCCAGGGTGGGAACCTCACCCCAGGCGCTGACCCGGAACACCTCGAATAAACCCGGCGCCGTGATGCGCAGAGCACGCTGCCGCCGCCGGAGAATCTCGCGGAACTGCGGCCTCCACGCCTCGCGACTTGGCGGCGCCTCCAGGTTGTGGCGGTTGACCCAGGGCAGCCATTCCTGCAACTGGGAGGCATGGCACCACGCCAGGTCGGCGGCCAGATCGGCGACCTTGTCGATGTCCACCGCGAGGTCATGCCCGTGCCCTCCGGCCATGTACCCGTCATACGTGTGGAGCACCACGGGCGTGCGCACCGGCACGGCTGAGCCCTCCTCACCTCCGAACTCGGGAGTGAAGGCATGGGGCACGTTGATCATGTAGGCGACCGACCGGATGGCCTGCGCGACATCCAGGTGGTCCACGTGAACGCCGAGCAACGGGTCATCCGGCAAGGGCGGACAAAAGAGGTAGTCGGGCTCGAACGCCCGGATCTCGCGCCAAAGAGCGGGGAGCAAATCCGGGGAGACGTGCAGTCGCGCCTCACGGAAGGGACGTGCCTCGCGATCGCGCAACAGGCGGAACTCCACGCCGGCAAGCCGGGCTGCCGCCGTCTGTTCCTCGAACCGCCGCCGGGCCGTTGCGTCCCGGTCCAGGGCGTGATGCCCCGCCGCACCATCGGTGCAGACCAGAAGTCGCCGCTGTACCCCGGGGTCACGCTGGCGCCACAGTTCAAATGTTCCCGCCGCGGTGAATTCGAAATCGTCGAAGTGCGCGTGGATGAAGAGGAGTTTCATGGCTCTACCGTGGCTTGCCGGATGTGAAAATCCCCCGAGGGCACCAAGCCATCGGGGGACGCAGCAGGGAATGACGTGGGAACTCGCCTGGCCGGGGAACGGGTCAGCGATCCTCGACCACCCGGTAGAACCGCGGCTGGGCGGAGTCGTCCGGAGTGTCCAGGACCGAGACCGTACCCGGGGTTTCGGCCTGGTTCTCAACGGTCGTCAGCGCCTTCCAGTTCTGGGATTCAAGCCCATCGACATATTCGACGGAATAGCGCGCACCCGGGGTCCCCGCCCATGAGATCTCAGCGGCTCGGACGGGCGCCGAGAGCAAGCGAACATTGATGCGGAGCGCCGACGCCTCGAAGGGCGCCGGATCCAGGGAGTTCACCACCCCGTCGCCATCGGAATCCTGAATGCTGGAGAGCACCAGTGCCCGATTCATGAAGACCGTGCGGCCACTGGAGAGCGTCACGGGCGTGCCGCTGATGGGTCCCGCGTAATCCTGGACCCAGCGGACCCGACCATCGAAAAGGCCGTCCAACTGGTCCGCCGGCAGGTTCGAATCGGCGAAGTACAGGGTGAACTCGGGAGCGATGTTGAGCGCCTCGTTGAGGTTGCTCGCGTAGTTGGCGAACTCGAGGTAATCGACGTACAGCGCAGCCTTCTGCCCCGTCGACGAGGCAAAGGTGAAGAGGCTGAAGGAACGTCCATCGAGAACCAGACGGCCGAGCGCGGCGTTGTCCTGGTAGCCGGCCGCCACCGGTCCCAGGTCCTCACCCGCCCAAGTGTGGATCGCCTCGGCAAACCGTCCCACCTTGGAAGTTATCACCGTCCCGAGCAGGTCTCCCTGGGCCGGCTTGCGCACCATACGGAAGCCGTCATAGACGGTCCAAAGATTGCTCAACGCCATGCCGCCGTCGGTCAGGCGCGTGGTGATGTCGAGGCTGAGGGCCCCGATGAAGTAGTTGGTGATCCCCGTGTTGCCGTTCGGCTGCTCATAACCGGCCTGGAACGTGGCTGAGGTGACCTTCAAATCGTCCGCCTTGATGACCAGATTGGCGTTCGCCTGAATCCGGCCCTGGTCGATCTTGATGTCGCGCCCCGAGATCAGGAGGTCGCCGACCGTGGTGAAAACCACCCCACTGTGGTTCAACGACGTGACATTGAACTCGACCGTGGCCCCATACATCAGGCCGCTGTTCTCGACGTATGACACGGGGCGCTCGGAAGTCCCCAGGGCCAGGCCGACACTCGAACTCAGTAAGGCTCGATTGGTCAGGTTCACCAGACTCGGGAAGGACGCCTCGGTGATGGGGTTCGTCAGGGCCTGCACGCTCCCCCACAGGTCGACGTTCGGAGCGTCGATGGTGAAGCCCTCCACCACCGCGATGCTGTCGCGCAAGACCACCTGAGGTGCCCTGGCCGCAAACCGATAGGTCTGCACCGGAACCCGGGTGATGAATTGATGGTCCACGATCAACGCGTGACAGCGTACCTCGATGGTATTCGTGATCGAACTCCCGGGCGTCGCCGGATCCGGTTCGACCGAAAATGCCTGGTTCGTCCACACCGCGCTCCAGGCGGCGATCGTTCCGTTGAAGCGGCGAACGATGGGTTGGATCAGGTTGGAAACGTTGAGCGACCCCTGCGGCAGCCCGACGTCCATGTTCACCGTCGTCGCGTCCAGCTTGTAAGGCGCCGACCCTACGAGTTCCGAGGACTTGATGCTCAGGAGCCCTTCGCTCCGAAACCGGGCCAATCCGAGGTCAAGGCGCCCTGCGTCAACCTCGATGCGCGCCGGGAGGTTCGTGGGGTGACTCGCCTGTGGAATGCTCCCTCCGAAGAAGAAGCCCCCGAGCGTGCCCGAACCGGTCGACGTCCCGATCTGCGCGCTGTAGGCCGAATACCAGTTGGTGACCGTCGGCGAGCCATATCCCGCGTTGTAGATGAGGTCCGGCGAGTAGATGACGTTGGTGCCGGTGCCGGCGGACCACTCATCAGGAGTGACCCGCGTCACGGTGAAGTTCGAAGGCTTCTGACCCAGTTGCCCGGCCTGGTTCGTCTGCATGACCGAGTTGGTGATCGAGCCCAGCGTATCGAGCAGATACACGTAGTTCGTGTAGGTCTCGGTCGTGATCGTATCCACGTCCTCGAAGGTGAACTGCACCATGGGCATCTTCGCCCCCGGCACGCTGCTATCCCTCGGCACGCCGAACCGGACGTCGATCTTGAACTCTGGGTCCGTGCTGTTGGTGCTGACGTAGACGGCCTGAATCACCCAATTGGTGGGGCTCACCGTGTTCGTGATGGCGAAGATGTTGGTGGCCTGGGTCAGGCGGGGGAGCACCACGTTGTTGGTGAAGCCGGTGGAGTCCAGCACCTCATGCAGCCCCGAGTTCGGATTCTGGCCCGTCAGTACCGCCAGATCAAACGGGCCCACGGCGGCGGGATCGAGGGTGTTATTCTGACCCACACCCCAGTAGAGGTCCGACACCCCCTGGTCATTGCTGTAGAAGAGCCCTTGTGAGGCACCTTGGCTGATGGGCGCGAACGGATCCTCCCCGGCGCGCAAGCCGCTCCGGCTGAGGTTCACCGTGGCTCCCTGAATCCTCAGCAGGCCGTTGGCATCGACCGTCAGGCCGCCCCGGTTGACCACGTTGCTCGCGTTGACCAGCAGCCAGGAGGTCGGCACCGTGCTGAACAGGCCGCCCAAACCGCCCCC
>JBBQML010000013.1:0-18255 GCA_038328885.1 Verrucomicrobiota bacterium
GATGCCCCAGCGGGCACAGACCTCGGCGGGGCCAAGGATTTCGACCTCGCCGCCCTGCCGGCCGGGTTTCCAGATCCGGGTGCGCTCGGTGACCAGTTGGCCGAAGTCCTTGTCCGGCGTGACCATGAGGCTCTCGAACCCGGCGGGTTCAGCCCGGCGGACGAGGGTGCCGATCAGGTCGTCCGCCTCGAAGCCGTCGATCGCGAGAACCGGAATTCGGAGAGCGTCGAGGATTCGACGCAGGTGGGGAAGGGCGGCGCTCAACTCCTCGGGCATGGCCTCGCGCTGCGCCTTGTAGGCGGGAAACGCGATGTGCCGAGGGGTGGGTGCCGGGGTGTCCATGGCCACGGCGAGGTGGGTGGGGGTCCACTTCTGGAGGATATCGAGCACGGCGCTGGTGAACCCGAACAGCGCGGAGGTGTTGAGCCCGCGACTCGTGCGGATGGGGCGGGCGGCGAAGGCGAAGTGGGCGCGGTAGGCGATCGCCATGCCGTCGATCAGGAAGAGCCTTGGAGCGGAGGCGGAGGCGTTGGCATTGGCCATGGGGTGGAGGGTACGGGGCGTCGGCTCGGTTGTCATTTCCCGGTGACCGGCCGGGAATCCGCTTCGTGATCCGTTGGACGGACCCGTTGCAGAAGCCACCCAACGGGTTCAACATGGGACTCAGTCGTCGTCTCCGTGGTCGAGGAGTCACCGTCTTCGCGCCCCCGGGCCTGATCCGTGGGCAGGAAGAGCGGCGAGGCTCCGGAGGCGACGGGTACCGAACAAACCATACAGAACATGAAGACCCAGCGATTCGTCGGTTGGACGGTCCTTGCCGCAGCGGCCTGGCTCACGGGTTGCGGCGACAGCCCGGACACCTCGAGCTATACGCCTCCCGCCACCCCACCGCCGCCCCCGCCGATGACCGCTCCGGCGATGACCGCTCCGGCGATGAACGCGGCGACCGAGCCGGCCAAGCCGGCGGCGGTTGAAGCCGCGAAAGCGACCGAAGCCGTCCAGACGGTGGTCGACGACGCGGCCGCTACCGCCCAGAACGCCGCGGTGGATGCGAGTGCGGCCACCCAGGAGACGCTCACCAACCTCGTCGCCGAGGTGAAGCAATTGGTGACCGACGGGAAGCACGTCGAGGCTCTGCAGAGGGTCCAGTCCTCGCTGGCCGGGCTGCAGTTGACACCCGAACAACAGAAGATGGTCGACGGCTTGAAGCAGCAGATCCAGGACGCCATGTCGAAGCAGGGCGTGGATGCCGCGGCCAGGGCGGCGGGCAATCTCCTCACGCCCAAGCCTTAGGGTCTGGAAGCGAACCTCCCGCCCGGGAACTCGCGCCCGGGAACTCGCGCCCGGTGGCAGCCAACCGGCGGGGGTGCATCCATGAGTTGTGGGTGACCGGATACCAAAGCGGCGCCTCGCCGGGCTCCTCGGCGCACTCCAAGGCGCGCCGCGGCTTTGGTACGGTCCACCGCACCGACAACCTGTGGATGCACGGAACCGGCGGTGTTGGCCGGGCTCCGATTTTTGCCGGGGCCTGGCCTGTACGCTCAGGCGGCGGGCGCGCTGGCGAAGTTGGGATCGGCGAGGCCAGGGAGCTCGCCGGTGCTGTCGGCGAACCGTTCCACCGGTGCGCCAACGCGGTTCAGGAGCGAGACGTGGAGGTTCGCGAAGGGGGTGTCCTTGGCGTAGGCCAGGTGGCGGCCGGGGGTGAGGCGTCCGCCGGCGCGGCCCGCCACGACGGTTGGGAGGTTGTGCGGGTTGTGGCTGTTGCCGTCGCGCAACCCGGCCCCCAGGACGACCATGCATTGGTCGAGGAGCGTGCCTTCGCCCTCGCGGTATCCTCGCAGTCGGCCCAGGAGGTAGGCGTACTGCTGCGCGTGCCACGCGTTGATCCGCGTGTACTGCTCCAGTTTGTCCTGGGCGCCCTCGTGGTGGGAGGTCTGGTGGTGGCCACCCAGGGCGGGGTCGAGGAAGGAGAAGTTCCGCCCGCTGACGGCGTTTCCGAACATGAAGGTCCCGAGGCGGGTGGAGTCGGTCCAGAACGCGAGCGCGAGCAGATCGAGCATGAGCCGGCAATGATCGGTGTGGTTGCCGCTGCGTTCGCTGACCTGCGCCGGGTCGCGGTAGTAGTCGTCGATGCGCCGCCCCAGGCCCTCGATTTCCGCCCGGGCGAGCGGGTCTTCGAGGATCGTTTCCCGCTGACGTTTGGCGTCGAAGGCGATGCGGCGTTCGACCGAACGGACCGACTCCAGGTACTCGTCGAGTTTCAGTTGGTCGGCTCTCCCGATCCGGCCGTGCAGACGACGGGCCTCCTGGAGGACGAGGTCGAGGACGCTGCGGTCGCGTTCCGGGTGGGGCGAGGGGCCGGTGGAACCGGACCGGAACAGGCGGTCGAAGGCCAGGCGCGGGTTGATCTCCTTGGCCACCGGGGTGGTCGGGGAGCTCCAGGCGATGTGCGAGCCATAGAGCCGGGTGTAGCCGACGTTGATGTCGACCCCCGTGGTCACGGGTTCCAGCCCGAGCTCGAGGGAGGGCAGCGGGGTGAAGTTCCCGACGTGCTGCGCGGCCAGTTGGTCGACGGAGAGGCCGTTGGAGCGGATATCGTCGCCGGAGGTCTTGGTGATGGTGGTGCTGGTGAGCCAGCCCGCGGTCTTCACGTAGTGGCCGTCTCCGGTGTCTGCGGCGCGATTCCAGAGGTTTGACAGGACGAGGATCTCCTCACGGAACGGCGACAGAGGGGCGAGGGCGGGTGACAGGGTGAAGTCGCGTCCGGTGCCGGTCGGGGTCCAGGTCGAGGCGTTGACGCCGTTGGCCATGTAGAGAAAAGCCAGGCGGACGGGGCGGGACGGGGGTGCCCCGGCAGGATCGGGCGGCGCGGCGGCGAGGCTGCGGAGCGGTTGCATCGCTTCCAGGAGCGGGAGTCCGAGGGTGGCTCCCACGCCGCGCAGGAGGGTGCGGCGCGAAATTCTCGCAGGGGATGGGTTCATGGGGGCGGGCGCGGACGTCGTTCGACGATTGCGGCCGGGAGCCTATCAGCGGTTCCCGGTCTGTCGAGCGGCACTGGCAGCAAAGGTCGGTCGGCCACCGGCAACCCGTCGATGGACCGGTCAGCGATTGGCTCAGCCCTCGTCGGCGAGCGTGTCGAGGGCTTGCTCCAGGGCGGCCGCCGGCACCCGCTGGCCCCAGCACGCGGCACCGATCCGGTCGGCGAGGACGAACCTCACCTCGCCGTCGCTGACCTTCTTGTCGAGCCGCATCGCCTCGAGCAACCGCCGGCGGTGGGCTTGGGTCAGCCGGAGGCTGACCGGCAACCCGGATCGCTCAAAGAGGGCCCGGACCCGGTCGACGTCGGCGTCGGGCAGCCCGCGGAGAAGCGCGGACAGCCGAGCCGCGGCGACCTGGCCCAGGGAGATTGCTTCTCCGTGGAGGTAGCGGCCGTAGGCGGTGGTTGCTTCGAGCGCGTGGCCGATGGTGTGCCCGAAGTTGAGGATGGCGCGCAGACCGGATTCCGTTTCGTCCTGTCCGACCACGTCCGCCTTGATCTCGCAACATCGGGCGATGACCGGGGCGAGGACGGCGGGATCGCGGGCGAGGA
Source organism: Verrucomicrobiota bacterium (assembly GCA_038328885.1). GTDB lineage: Bacteria > Verrucomicrobiota > Verrucomicrobiia > Limisphaerales > CAIMTB01 > CAIMTB01. Next base: position 3,590 of record JBBQML010000013.1, read on the forward strand.
GGCGGTCCAGGTCACGTTCCAGGCGTCGGAACAGGGCTTCGTCACCGATGATCCCGTACTTGATCACCTCGGCCAGGCCGGCGCGGTACTCCCGCTCCGGGAGGGTGCGGAGAGTATCCAGGTCGCAGAGCACCAACCGTGGTTGGTGGAAGGCGCCGACCAGGTTTTTGCCGGCAGGGAGGTTGACCCCGACCTTGCCACCCACGGAACTGTCCACCTGGGCGAGCAGGGTGGTCGGCACCTGGACGAAGGCGAGGCCCCGGAGGTAAGTGGCGGCGACGAACCCGGCGAGGTCTCCGGTGACCCCCCCACCGAGAGCCACCACGAAAGACTTCCGCTCCAGGCGTTGGCGGGCCAGGGCATCGTAGCACTGCTGGGCCACCCGCAGCCGCTTGGAGGTTTCGCCCGGAGGAATGGTGACGAGGGTCGGTTCGAAGCCGGCGGACCTCAGGCTGGCCATGGCGAGGTGGCCGAAGCGGGGGGCGACATTGCCGTCGGAGATCACGGCACACGGTCCGGTGAAGCCCAGTCGATGGCAGCGTGGCCCCAGCGATTCGAGGAGGTTGCCATCGACGAAGATGGAGTAGGCCCGGGATCCGAGCGGCACGGTGACCTTGCGCATGCCGGCGAGTGTAAGCTCGGGCGGGTGGCGTGACCATCCGCGCCTGCCTGGCGCGGGAGGCGTGGAATGGACAAGTGGTCGTGGAGGCGCGCATCTTCCCACCGTGGGTTGGCGGCCCCAGGGTCGGGTCGGTGCAACCACTCACCCATCGCGCGCACATGAACCTCACCCGCCGGGGATTTCTCTGCGGAACGCTTTCTGGCCTGTCGATGCTGGCCGGGTGGCGGGCCTTAGGCCAGTTGCCCGATCTGCTCGGTCCGGGGAAGCGTTGGTTGGAGGAGCAGTTCGACCCGGAGGCGCTGGCGGCGGCCTTGCGCAGCGGGGACCCATCCCAGGCGCAGGCCCTGTTGGGCGAGTTCATGGAGAGGTTCCAGGGCGAGTACGTGCTGGACTTGGCGGCCCTGCAGGAAGGCGCGCATTTAGCCTTGCCCCTGCTGGAGCTTTCCCCCGAGACCAAACCCTACGCCTCGTGGCTGCGGGCGCGGATGGATTACTTCCAGGTGGCGGACGAGTTTCGGCGTACGAGCCCGACACCGGTTGGGCCCCCGGGACAGCCTCCCGCGCCGCCCCGGATTCCGACCCCGTACCAGGAGCGGCAGGCGTGGCGGAAGCGCATGGCGCAACAGCCCCTGCCGGCGGGGGCCGCGGCCTGGGTGGCGCGGCTGAAGCCGGTGCTGCGGTCGGCCGGGGCGCCACCGGAACTGGTCTGGCTGGCGGAGATTGAATCGGGGTTCGATCCCCAGGCCCGCAGTCCTGCGGGGGCGGTGGGCATCTTCCAGTTGATGCCGGCCACCGCGCGTGGACTGGGTTTGAAGCTGCAGCCGCGGGACGAGCGATTGGACGCGGACCGGAACGCCCGGGCTGCGGGCAGGTATTTGCGGCAACTGCATGGTCAGTTCAAGGACTGGCCCCTGGCAGTGGCTGCGTACAACGCGGGCCCCGGGCGCGTGGCGGATCTGCTCGAGCGGCGGCGGGCCCGATCGTACGATGCGATTGCTCCCAGCCTGCCGGCCGAGACGCAGCTCTATGTCCCGAAATTCGAGGCCCTGCTGAAGCGGCGCGAAGGCAACGCACTGAGCGCACTGCGGAGTCCGGTGCCCGGGAAATAGCCTGCCGGGCGGGCCCGCCGGGACGTGGTCCTGGACCCCCGGGAGGGAGGCCGCTCATGTCCTGGCCGCGAGCGGCGGGTCAGGGTTTCTTGCCGTAGATCTGCTCCGGGGTCTCGAGTTGACGCTCGGTCACCTCGAATTCCCCACCGGGCCGGGTGGACCGAAAGAAGCAGGATTGGTAGCCCTCGTGGCAGGCGGCTCCCACCTGTTCCACCTGGATCAACAGCGTGTCACCGTCGCAGTCGAAGGCGATGTCCTTGACCCGCTGGACGTGGCCGCTGGATTCGCCCTTCATCCAGAACTTCTGCCGTGATCGGCTCCAGAAGTGGGTCAGGCCGGTTTCCACCGTGCGCTCGAGGGAGCTGCGGTTCATCCAGGCCATCATCAGCACCCGGCCCGTGGAGTGTTCCTGCACGATGGCGGGGATCAGGCCGTCGGCGGTGTATTTGAGGTGATCGAAGAAGCTCATCGGTTGGGTCGCTCTTGCGGGTGGCAGCGTGGCAGGTCCATCCGCCGATGCAACGCGCCGCACGGGGTGCCGGCATCGGGGACGTCGTCGTTTCGGTTGCCAACCCCCGGAGCCGGTGGCTAGCGTTCGACTGATGAAACGCCTCGCGTTGTGGCTACTGCTTTTCGGCGTCGTGCTGGGTGCCCGGGCGCAGAGCCCCGATACGGAGTTCCTCGAGATCTATGGCTTGATTCAGGAAGGCGAGTCGATGGCTGCGGCCGGTCGTCCGGCGCAGGCGATGGACCGGTTTCAGGCGGCGGACAAGGCGCTGCGCGGCTTTGCCCGCGCCTATCCTTCCTGGAACCCGAAGATCGTGAAGTTTCGCCTCGGATTCCTCGCCGAACGCCTGGGTTCCCTTGCGGGGAAGGTCACCGGACCGGTGCCGGTGCCGGTGCCGGTGCCGGCGGACGCGTTGGTGACGGGGAAGGCGAGGGGCCCGGGTGCGCCGCCCGAGACCCGGAGTGCGGAGGCTTCGCCGACGAACTCCCTTTCCCAGGACTTGGCGGCCTTGCGGGCGAGGGCGGAGGAATCGGAAGCCCGGGCCCAGAATGCGCTGAAGAAGGCGGACGATGCGACGGCTGTGGCCAACGAAGCCCGGGATCGCACGAGTCTGATGGCGCTGGAACTCCGGCAGGCTCGCGACCGGGTCGAAGTGCTGGAGGCGGCCCACCAGACCTTGGAGCAGACCCGCGAGGGTCTGGAGCGCGAGCGGGTCACCTTGGAGTCGCGACTCAAGGAGGCCCTGGGGCCCAGGCCCGCAGCCGTCGACCCCGCGGAGTTGGCGAAGGCCGAGGAGCGGATCCTCATGCTGGTGAAGGAAAACGAGATCCTCCAGGCAGGTCTGGATCATCAGATGGCCGAGAACCGACGGGTTCTCGAGACCTCGAAGCGCTCGGTGGAACTCGAACGGCAACTGGCCTCCGTGGGCCGGGAACTCTCGGAGGCGCGGAAGCAGAACGAGGAACTTCGCGGCGAGCGGCAGAAGCTCCAGGCCCGACTGGATACCACGGCGCGCAAGGGGGAGGAAGAGGTCGCCTCGCTGCGCAGCGAGATCGAGGGGATGCGCAAGGAACTCGCTTCCGCCCGGGCCGGCGGCAAGTCCACAACCGTGGCCGACTCCGGCCGGGAATTGCCGGCGCTTCGCGCCGAACTTGCCCAGCAGCGCGCGGTGGCGGAGAAGTTGCGGCGCGACAACGAGGAACTGCGACGCGAGGTTGCTGTCACCACCGACATTCAGGTCACGCCCGCCAGCTTGAAAGTGGCCGAGGTGCCCGTGACGGAGAGCACTCCGGGGGACCTCAGCCGAATCCGCCGCCTCGAGCGGGAGCGGGATCAAGTCCGCGGCGAACTCGAGCAGGCGCGCGCCGAATTGAAGCGCCGCGAGCGCGTTCCGAAAACGGTGGCCACCTCGGGAGCCCCGCCGCGTCCGGCGAACCTGACGCAGGAACTCGGGCGGCTCGAGGCCAAGTTGGACGCCCTGCAAGCCCGCCCCGAGCCCTACACGCCCGAGGAATTGGCCTTGTTCCGCGCTCCGGCCGGCCGCAGCGAACTGCCGGGGTCGGCTCCGGCGACCGTACCCCGGCAGATGGCCCAGGCGGCACCGACTCCGACTCCGGCATCCCGGCCTTCGTCCGACAGCGCTTCCTCGTCTCCGGAGTCGGCTCCGGGCGGGGCCAATACCACGGCCGCGGCGTCGCGTCGGCGCACGACCAAGGATCTGCCGCCCGGGGCCAGTGCCCTGGCGTCGCAGGCGCAGCGGGCGTTCGCGAACCGCCGCCTGGACGAAGCGGAGCTTGCCTATCGGGAGATTCTGAGGTTGGACGAGAACAATGTCTTCACGCTCGGCAACCTGGCCGCGATCCTCGTGGAGGAGAGCAAGATCGACGACGGCGAGGTGTTCCTGAAACGGGCCCTGGCACTTGATCCGCAGGATCCCTTCAGCCTCTCGCTCCTGGGGATCATCCGGTTTCGGCAACAGCGCTATGACGACGCCTTCGAGGCACTGAGCCTGTCCGCGAAGCTGGATGCGGAGAATTCCGAGACGCAGAACTACCTGGGCATCACGCTGAGCCAGCGGGGCCAGCGTTCCGCTGCCGAGGCGGCGTTGCGCAAGGCCCTCAAGCTCAACCCAGGCTCGCCGGCTGCCCACTACAATCTGGCGGTCGTCTATGCGACCCAGAAGCCGGCCTTCCTGGAATTGGCGCGCTACCACTACGAGAAGGCCCGGCGGGCGGGGCAGCCGGCCAACCCGGCCTTCGAAGGTGTGCTCCGGGGTGAGCCATCTCCGGGAGCGGCTCCCTGAAGGTTGCTGTCCTTGCCGAGGACAGGCAGGGAGTCAAACGAGGGCTTGACGGATCCGGCGCTTCGTTAACGATTCGATTTCAGGAGAGGTCCGATCTTCAGGTTCCTCCCACCGAGAAATCCCCAGTACAAGGGTCCCTATGTCCATCCCTAAGTTCCTTCTGCCCGCCCTAGGTCTCGCGTCGGCGATGACGTCGACGGCGGGTCCGTCGTCCATATTCAACGTTGCTGAGGGCGCGTGGGAGGACCTCGGTAGTTGGACGGGTGGCGTGCCCGGACCTACGTCGGCGACCCTGCTGAGCAATGGGGGCGTGGCGCGCCTGAACGGGAACGCGACCATCTTTGGTTTGAACGTCACAGCCTCCGGAGGCACGATTCAAGGCATCAGTGGGGTGCGCACGCTCGGCGTGGTAGGGAACTCCGCTTCCACGCTCGGTGACCTGGCGGGGACCACCACCCTGACCTTGGATTCGGCGGTTGTGAACCGCTCGGCTGGCTCGACCGTGTTGCAACTTGGTACGCTCTCGTTGATCAACGGGGGCGGGTTCTCCTCCGACCAGGCGGTGACCCTCTCCACAGCCACCTCGTCCCGCAGCGTCACGGGTACGGGGGCCTTCTCACTCTCCGCGGGTTCCGGGGTGGCCCAGGTGTCCGGCGGGGACATGAGTTTTTCCGTGGGCGGCAGCGTGGCCTTCACCCTCGCCAGGACCCTCCAGATTGCCGAGGGCACGTTCGACGCAGCCACCTCGGCGAGTTCGGTGAGCGGTGGTGTCGATTTCGGCGCGGCGACGGGGGGCATGTTCCGGAACTCCGGGACGATGGCGCTCGGCAACCTCGCGGTGACGTCTTCCACCCCCGGAGGATTAGATTTTTTCGAGAACGCGCCCGGGGCCGTCATGAACCAGGGTGCCGGTAACTCGCTTTCCTTCGGGGGGTCGGGCTATTCGATCATCAACGGCGGCACCTTGAATCTGGGCGCCGGCGGCTCGGTCACGATCGATCCGGGCTTGGCGCTTAACTCGGGTGGGATCCTGAACTTCAACGGGCTCGCCTCGCTGGTGAACGATGGAACGTTGACCGCCTACGGGTTGGTCACCGGTTCGCTGATGGCCTCGTCAGGCGCGGGCCCAGTAACGCTCGGTGGCGCGGTCATGCCGGGTGGAGACGGTGTGGTGGGTTCGATGGGATTCTCTTCTGCGGGGACCCTGGCGATCAATGGACTCCTGACGATCGACATCCTCGGTGCAGAGGCCGACTTGATCTCCGGTGGCGGCATCACGCTCGGGGGGGAGTCCACGCTTGCGCTCAGCGGCTCCGGACCGGGGCCGGCGGGTACGTTCTCGATTCTCAGCGGGACCAGCCTCGGCGGGCATTTCTCCAATGTGTCGGAGGGCGGGGTCCTGGGGGGCTTCACGGTTTCCTACACTGGAACCGGGGTGACCCTCACGGCCGTGCCCGAACCGCAGTCCTACGCGGCGGTCGTTGGCTTGGGGTTGCTCGGCTTCACCGTGTGGCGCCAGACCCGCAAGCCCGCGTTGTCCTGAGCCGCCGGGGACCGAGTTCCAGGTAAGGTGGCTGTCCGGCCTGGATTCGAACCAAGACAAACTCCTCCAAAGGGAGTTGTGCTACCATTACACCACCGGACAAAACCTCGGTTTGAATACGGGGGGGATGTCGGGGCGCCAAGGAAAAACTGTGCCGCCTTGCCGAGGTGTTGCCCGGTCGCCCGCCGAGATCGGCTTTGACGCGATGGGGGTGAGGGCGTAAGAGGTGGTTGTCGGATACCTTGCCATGAATCGTACCTGCCATCTGCTCGGTGTCCTGGGCCTGGCGTTGACCTCGGGGGACGCGCTCGCCGCGGCTGGCCCGTCGGAAGGGCGGAAGATAGAGTTCACCGCTCCGCGCGAAACCACGCCGGTGCGGCCGATGCACGGTTCGGAGGTGCGGGACTTCCAATCCGGTTTTCAACGGCGGGAACCGACCTCGGTGATGTCGGACTTGCCACTCGGCGCGTTGCCATCCTCCGATGACGTGGACCGGCGATCGCGCGTGCTTCTCGAACTGATGGAGATGCGAGCCGGGCAACTGCGCGACGACATTGGAGGCCCCGGGGTCTCGCTGGATGATCCGACGGGGGAGGAGGGCGTCTCGGGAGCGTTGGGCATCGATGACGCTCGCGCAAGGCAGTCCCGCCGCGGCGACCGGAGGGGCCAGTCCGATGGCGAGGGCGACAACTCGGCGGGTTCTGACCGGCCGCGGGGGGACGAGTTCGGTCCGGGGCGAAACCCTGGGGCGGCAGGCGACTTGGATCGGGCCGGCCCCAACGGGGCTCGGGCGGATTCGGACAACCGGAGGCCTCGCCTTGACGAGTCGTTTCTTCCCGGCATGGGCGGACCCGGATTCCTCGAGCGTGACTTGGATCGCAGTCGGCCCTCGGAGAACTTCCTCGAGTCCGGGCGGTTCCTGAACCGGAGCAGCTTTACGTCCGGTTCGCTGGATACCGAGCGCTCACGTTCCGAGCAGCGCATGGAATCCTTCCGGAAACTGCTCCCCCAGAACTCCCGGTTGGATGGTTTGAGCGGTGGGTTGGGCAGCGGTGCCGGCCGGGGTCCGGGCAATCCCACCGTGCCGGGCCTGGCGCCCGGCGGCGCTGGCGGTGGGCGTACGCTCTCCGACGCTCTCGGCGGCGGCCCCGCGGGGTTGGGCGGCAATGCCCTTGGCCAGGACAAGTCCTTCGCTGTGCCGAGCCGCCCGGTGGAGCTGGACCTTGGGGTGGGACGAACGGCAGCCCGGACCTCGGCTGAGATGGTTGCCCCGCCTGCGACTCCCCGGCCGATGGAGCTCTTTCAGCGCAAGCACGACAACCGGATTCCGACGCGGGGCTTCTGACGGTCAGGCCCCCCGAGTTCAGCCGTCAGTCAACTCGACCTCCACGGTCATCCCCGTCTGCCAGACCGTCCCGGGCGGTACATCGATCAATCCGTCGGCCGCGGCGAGTGAGGACAGGATGTGGGACCCCTGCACCCCGGCCTGTCGGACTTCTCCGTCCGGGCCGAGCGTCACGCGGATGAAATGGCGGCGGTCTCCACGGTTGGCGATTGACTCCGCCAATTGACCGTTGCGCCGTCGGTTGACGGGGGAGGGGCAGTGGCCGCAAAGGCGTTCGAGGGCGGGCCGTACCAGCATTTGCCAGGTGACGAAGGCGGCGACCGGGTTGCCGGGCAGCCCGAACCAGAGGGTCGAGGCGATCCGCCCGAACGCGAAGGGCTTCCCAGGCTTCATCGCGATCCGCCAGAGGTCCAGCGTGCCCCCCACGGCCAGCAGGGCTGGACGCAGGAGGTCGGCGTCGCCGACGGAGACTCCGCCCGTGGTGATGATGACGTCGGCGATGGCGGCGGCCCGCTGGAGTGCGGTGGCCGTGGCGTCGGCTTCATCCGCAATTCGCCCGGCGAGGACCACGTCCGAGTGGGCCCGGCGTGCCAGGCTCGCGAGGAGGATGCTGTTGCTGTCGTGAATCTGTCCGGGACCCGGCTCCACGCCCGGCTCGACCAGTTCGTTCCCCGTCGAGTACAGCGCAAGTCTGGGGCGGCGATAGGCCGTGACCCCGGCGAGGCCGGTGCTGGCAAGGAGACTGAGTTGGGCGGGGCCCAGGCGGGTCCCGGCCCGGGCGAGCAGGGATCCTAGTTGGACGTCCTCGCCGCGCAGGCGGACGCCTTCCCAGGGGGCCACCGCATCGAGGATCTCGACGGCGTGCGTTCCCGTGCGACGCGTATCCTCCTGCATCACCACCGCGTCGGCGCCGTGGGGTAGCGGGGCGCCGGTGAAGATCCGGGTGCATTCCCCCGGGGCGAAGGCAGGAGCGGGGGGGGCCCCGGCCGGGGTCACGGCGGCCATGCGCAGAAGAACGGGCGATGCGGGAGAGGCCGTGACCACTTCGGCGCTGCGGACGGCGTAGCCATCGAGGGCGGAGTTATCGAACGCCGGCAGTGCCCGGGCGGCGTGGACGTCGGCGCCGAGGCAGCGGTCGAGGGCCTGGGTCAGCAGGATGGACTCCGACGGCAGGGGTTGAAGGGTGGCGAGGATGCGGTCCCGCGCCTGCTCGACGGAGATCATGTGCTTGGGGGCAGGTCGTCGCCGTCCGGAGAGTTTTCCTCCAGCAGGTGCTCCGGAGCGCGGTTGAGCCGGCGCCAGAGCGCGACCAGGGCGGCGCAGAGAACCACGGCGGCGCTGGCCACGGCGGCGAAGGTCATCGAAGTCAACTTCCAGGAGAGCAGGATGCTGGAGACACCCAGGAAGAGGGTGACGAGGTAGAGGAACGTCGCCGCCTGCTTGGCATCCAACCCGAGCTCCAGCAGTCGATGGTGGATGTGGGTCCTGTCGGGGGAGAAGGGGTGCTGGCGTCGTCGCAACCTGCCGACGACGACCATCGTGGTGTCGAAGAGCGGAATGGCGAAGAGCAGCGCTGGCATCAGCACCACTGCGGCGGTAGCGGCCTTGAAGAAGGAGAGCGTGCTGATGCCGGCCATCACCACTCCCACGAACAGACTGCCGCTGTCGCCGAGGAAGATCCGGGCCGGCGCGAAATTGTAGGGAAGGAAGCCAAGCGCCGCGCCCGCCAAGGCAAAGGTGAGGAGGGCGACCACCACGTTGTGGCCGACCAGGTTGATCATCGCCAGAGATAGGGCGATGACCGCGGCGATGCCGGCGACCAGGCCGTCCATGCCATCGAGCAGGTTGATGGCGTTGGTCAGTCCGACGATCCACAGGACGGTGACGGGGAGGGAGAGCCAGCCGAGGCTCCAGCTTCCGCCCAAGGGGTTGGAGAGCTGGTTGATCTGGAACCCCAGGAAATACATGGCGGTCGCCACCGCCAACTGGATCACGAGCTTGCGCCACGCGCTGAGGCCGAAGACGTCGTCGATTGCGCCGACGGTGAACATGACGAGGCCGCAGCCGATCAGGGTGGCGATCTGGCCGCGGTGGGCACGGAAGGTGTCGGCCACGAACTGGTCGAACAGGATCAGGGCGAGGAGGGGAGCGGAGAATCCGGCCACCACGGCCAGTCCGCCGAGGCGGGCGGTGGGTTCGCGGTGGATCTTGCGGTGATCGGGGCGGTCCACGGCGCCGATCCAGAACGCGAGTCGGCGGGCCAGCGGGGTGACGAGGAAGGACACCACCGCCGCGATCAGCAGCATGGTGAAGTAGATCCTCATGGAGTGGGGATCGGCCCGGCGAGCCTTTGGAACAGTTGCCAGTAGCGGCCGATCATGGTTTCGAGAGAGAACTCCTGTTGGGCCCGAGCCCTTCCCTCCGCCCCCATGCTTGCCCGGAGATCCGGCTCGGCGCACAGCTTTTTTCCGGCGGCGGCCAGGGCGGCCGTGTCGGCGGGCGGCACGACCAGCCCGGTGCGCCCATGCAGGTTCACGTAGGGCACCCCGGAGGCGAGTTGGCAACTGATGACCGGCTTTCCGGAGGCCATGGCTTCCACCTGCACGAGGCCGAACGCCTCGTTGGGTGTGATCGACGGGAGCACGAAGATGTCGCAGGCGCGCAGCAGGGCGGGGAGCAGGGTGTCGTCCACTTCGCCCCAGAAGCGGACCCGATCGTGGACGCCCACGGCGAGGGCGGTACGTTCCAACTCCTCGCGCAGCGGCCCCGTCCCGACCAGCCAGACCACGGCGTCAAGCTCCCGGAGCGCCTCGATGAGGTACCTCTGGCCCTTGTAGCCAACCAATCGGCCGATGTTCAGCAGGATGGGGCGCCCTCCGGCCGCGGCCCGGGCGAGTTCGATGCCGGGGGGAGCGGGTGCCGGCGGTGGCGTGAGGAACCGGCCGAGGTCGAGGCCGAAGGGGATGATTTCGCACTTCGCCCGGTAGGGCTGAAGCACCGGGGAGTGGTCGAGTTGCGGCGGGGTGGCGAGGACGATTCGGGTGGCGCGTCGGAGCAGCCAGCGGAGGAGCGGGCGGTAGAGCTGCATCAGGGCCGCCTGCCGCACCACGTCGCTGTGGTAGGTCAGCACGAGGGGCACCCGTCGGGCACCGAGCCAAAGCGTCAGATCGGCCAGCGGGTTCGGAAAGTGGGCATGGATGACATCCGCGGAGCGGTGGCCGGCTCGGAGGTAGCCCGGGCAGAGCGGGGTGGAGAGCGGGGCTCCGAAGCAGGCATGGCGGTGGACCCGCACGCCCTGGATGGTCTCAATGAGGCTGCGGGGACGGTCGTTCGCGACCACGCACTCGACCTGCGCCCCGCGACGCACGAAGCCCTCGCACCAGTTGCGGGTCAGCGTTTCGATGCCACCGCGGTAGGGCGGGTAGTATTTTCCGAGGACGAGGATGTTCATGCGGTTTGGCGGCCTTGGAGCAACTCGGCGGCGGCGCGCTCGCAGGCGTTCACCTGGGCCGTCCAGGTGAAGCGCTCCCGGGCGTAGGCGGCGCAGCGGGTGCGTTCGGGCAGGCTGGCGGGATTGCGCAGAGCGGCGCGCAGTCGGGCGGTCAGGCTGTCCCGCGATCCGGGCTCGAAGAGCAGATCGGCCGAGAGCGGATTCAGCAGTTCAGGCGTGGCGCCCGCCCGGGATCCCAGCACGGGTGTACCGCAGGCGAGCGCCTCCGCGGTGGCGAGCCCGAAGCCCTCCAAGTCGAGTGAGGGCATGAGAGCGAGGTCTGCCGCATTCAACAGGCGCGGGAGATCAGGTTCGGGGAGGAATCCCAGCAACCGGACCACCTCGCGGAGCCCGAGCCCATCGATCCTGGCCCGAAGCGCGGCCTCGGCGGGGCCCCGGCCAGCCAGCCAGAGCCGGGCCCTCGGAAATTCACCCGCCAACTGGCCGAAGGCGTCGATCAACAGGTCCAGTCCCATGCGAGGGTCCAGGCGCCGCAAGGCCACGCAGAGGAAGTCATCGGGGCGCAGGCCCCACTCCGCCCGCAGCGCGGCGCGGTCGGCTGCCGGGTGGAACAGATCCGGGTCGACGCCGCCAGGGGCGATCTCGACGGGGGGGAGTCCGCGGCCATGCCAACGGCTCAATTCGCCGGCAAAGTGCTGGCTCAGGACGAGCACGCGCCGGGCGCGGCGGAGGGCGCGGCCCTCGACGTGACGGAGCAGGTGGGGGATGAGGAGATCAAGGGCGCGTCGCGGGGCCCCGCGGGGGCGTGCCCGGACGGCGAACCGGTATTCCTCCGCCCAGGGGCCATGAAACACGTGGAGGACAGGGGCGGTGGCGGTGGCGGTGGCGACCGCGGGCTCCAGGTAGGCGTGTTGTTGCAGGATCAACACCGGCGCGGAAGCGTGGTGGAGCCGTTCCCGGAGGAGGGCGGCGGCGGCCCGGTTTTCAGCGCGCCAGTTCGTGTAGAAGTTGCCCGACTGCTGGGGGTATCGGTGGATGCGCACCCCGTCGCGGTCAGTGACGGCCGGGAGGGTCCCCTCGGCGGGTTGACCGGTGATGGCCTCGACGATGTGGCCGCGGGCGGCGAGACCGCTGGCCTGCGCGGCGGCGACGCGCCACGCGCCGCCGATTACATCGGGGTGCCAGCCCAGGCTGACGCTGAGGAAGCGCATGGGTTAGGTTTGGGCGGGCCGGGACAGCAGGCTCTCGAAATCGGTGCGTACCCGGTCCAGGCCGAAGCGGGCTTCGACCGTCTCGCGGCCGGCCCGTCGCAACCGGTCGCGGAGGGAGGGGCTGCCGAGGGCGCGCTGCAATTGGGCGAGATAGTCCGCCAGGTCACCGGGGGTGGCGAGCAGGCCGTTCTGCTCGTGCCCGATGATCTCGGGCACCCCGCCTCCCCGGGCGGCGAGGACGGGTGTGCCGGCCGCCATGGCTTCGATGATCACCCGGCCGAACGGTTCAGGCTTCAAGGACGCATGCACCAGGAGGTCGAGGTCGCTGAGCGTGGCGGCGACGTCCCGCTGAAACGGGACGAAATGAATGCGTTCGCGCAAGCCGCGGATCGCGGTGAACTCGCGCAACTGCTGTTCGAAAGCCTGGTCCTCGTTGAAGGCGTGACCGATGAGGGCAAACTGGCCGCGCGCGGATGTCCGGCACCACGCCTCGGCGAGGCGGAGGAAGAGTTCCTGACCTTTCCAGGGTGTGAAGCGGCCGAGGATCCCGACCAGCGGTTCGTCATCCGCCAGATTCAGCATGCCACGCAGGGTGCCGCGGGGCTTGGGCTCGTAGTGCTCCAGTGGGATGCCGTTGTGGATGGTGACCACGCGGTCCGGGGGGAGGGATTGGTCGAGCAGGGCGCGTCGGGCGAAATCCGACACCACGATCAGCCGGTTGGCCCCGCGGCGGGCCTGGTGACAGAAGGCGCGTCGGGGCGCCCAGGAGAAGAAATCCGCGGACAGGATGTCGTTGACCCACCAGATGGAAGGAATCCCGGCCCGCCGCGCGGCTGGCCAGGCGGCGAAGTGGTCCTTGTTCGTGCAGGAGACCACCGCATCCGGCCGCACGGCGGCGACCAGCGAGGAGAGGTCGGCCCGGGCGCGTTGGAGCGCCCGCAATCCGCGGAGGGCGCCCGCCAGTGGGAACTTCCGTCCCACCACGCGGAGCGTGCTCACGGCATCGCCGAAACCGAACGGATGCCGGGTGACATCCGCGCTGCCCAAGGCCTCGTGGAGGCGGCCCTGGGGGTGGCAGGCGACGGCAACCTCCCAGTCCGGCCGACGGCCCGGTGAACCGAGCAACTCGACGAGGTTCACCTCCGCCCCGCCCAGGATGCGGCTCACATGATCCACGAAGAGCACGCGTCGCTTCATGGGGTGGCGGCGCCCGGGTTGTTTGCCGGTTGATCCACGGCGGGGGTGACGATCGGGAAGCAGTGCTGCAACGCCGACCAGACGGTGTCGACGGGGAGGTCCTCCAAGCGCGGGCCTCCGGCGAGCACCTGGAACCGGGCGCTCCGCGGGCGCCACACGGTGGGATTCGAGGGGCCCCAGAGGGCCAGACCTGGCAGCCCCACCGCCGCCGCGAGGTGGGTGATCCCCGAGTCGTGGCCGGCGAACGCCCGGCAAGCGCGAAGGTGGCTGCCCACCCGCTCGAGGGGTTGACTGCGAAGCAGGTGGCAGCGGTGGGGAGGGAGTCGACGGGCGAGCCGTTCGAGGCGGTCCCCTTCCGCCTCTCCGCCCAGCAGGAGGCAGTTGAAGGGGGTCTGCCCGATCCAGCGGGCGAGGAGGCTGGCCCAGCGTTCCTCCGGCCAGTTCTTGCTCTCGGAGCCGCTGCCCGGATGGACCGCCAGCCACTCGCCCGGGCCGGGACGTTGCGGTGGGAAGTCGAGTTGGGGGGACAGGTCGGAGGCGAATATCGCCAGACGTTCGAGCGGTTCGAGGAAGGTCTCCACCGCATGCCGGGATCCGCGCTCGTCGGGGCGATGGGGACCGACGATGAACTGGGCCGAGGAACACCGCCGGACGTTCTCCTGAAAGATCCCGTCCGGGTCGTAGAGGAACGAGATGATCACCGCGAAGCCGGCGAAGAACGCGCCCATGGCGTCGTCCAGGGGTCCGTGGCGCGCGAAGAAACCGGCGAGCGGCCGGGCTTCGATGGCATGGACGGCCTCAGCCAGACCACCGGCCAGCGCCAGGCGGGCGAAATTGGGGTAACCGAGCACCTCCAGGCGGACGCCCGGGAACTGGGCGCGCAGGGCTGCGAGCACCGGAAGCGTCAGCACGAAGTCCCCCAGGGCGCCGCCACGGATGACGAGGATGCGTCCCATGTCAGCCGCCCGGTCGGTGGCGGGCCCAAGGAGGGTTCAAGGCGCGGGTGGGGGCGGGGCGGTGGTGCTGCGCGTCGGGGTGGCCGGGGCCGGCGGTGTTCCGATGGGGGTCGCGTCGGGGCGCGCCTCCGGCTTCCTCGCGTCGGGATTTCGTGGCGGGCTGATGGGCGGTGCGTCATCCCGCCAGCGATCGCGGTCGGCGAGCAGAATATGGTCCGGGAAGGTGGTCAGGAACGCCGGCGCGTTGCGGAGCGGGAACCCCGTGGGAATGGTGCCCTTCGAAACGATGTCGAGGATGAACCGGCCCCATTCGCGGCCGTTGAGCACCCACCCGGTGACGAACGGTTGGTCGAGGGTCAGCCGGCTGAAGTGCACGCCGTTCACCGGTTTTTGCCAGTCGTTGATCTCGAGAAATTTCTCGT
>JBBQML010000014.1:0-18213 GCA_038328885.1 Verrucomicrobiota bacterium
TGGACGAGGCCGCCTGGACGCAGGCGCCGCGCTCTCCACGCTACGTGGACATCCTCAGCGGGGGCCCGACGATTCACGACACGCGGGCGACGATACTTTGGGACGAGGTGAACCTGTACCTGGGCATCCGGGTCGAGGAACCGTTCGTCCGGGCGAAGTTCACCGTGAACAATTCGCCGATTTACGAGGACAACGATGTCGAGGTGTTCATTGCCGGGGCGGACAGCTATTACGAGTTTGAGGTCAACGCCTGCAACACCACGTACGAGGTGTTCTTCCTTTGGGAGGAATCGTGGCGACGCGCGGGGTTCGCGGACGCGCCCGAGTTTGCGCGGTCGAAGCTCCGGCCCTTCAACGGGGTGGGTTTCACCACGCACCCGCGCGGACCCCGGTTGGGGCAGTTCGACTGGCACTTTCCCGGCAAGCGCACCGCGGTGTTCGTGGACGGGACGGTGAACGACGACTCGGATCGGGACCGGGCCTGGACGGTGGAGTTGGCGTTTCCGTGGGCCGGCATGAAGTGGCTGGCGACCGACGGCCGGTCCCTGCCGCCCAAGGAGGGGGATGTCTGGCGCATCGATTTCTCCCGGTTCAACCAGTACAAGGAGGCGCCCCCCGCGAAGGATTCCGGCGGCTGGGTGCTCAGCCCACACCGGGTTTGGGACTCGCACGTTCCGGAGTGCTTTCCGTACGTGCGATTCACGACCAACGGGGTGCCTCAGGCCGGCAACCGTCCCGGGTGAAACGGCAACGGCTGGGCGGGAGCAGGTTGGATACAACTGCCGCCCTATGCGCAGCACCGCCTCCGCCAGGAGGTTCACGTCGCCGCGGGCGTCGTGCCGGCGCTGGCCTGACGCGGACATCGCCAACCGGCCCGTTGTAGCTGGCGATGAAGGAGGAGATCCGGCGGCCGGGGTTGACGAACGTGGCAAAGGTCTCGGGCGGTTGGGCGGCGTCCGGGCACAACCGCCGCGCGGCGATCTGAATGATCTCCTCGTGGTAGGGTCAGAGGCCGGTGGTCCCGGGCGTCGAGGTCTCCGCGGCCTATTACGATTGGACCCGGGAGAGTGAGCCTCCTCACGTCGGCTGCTACGTCGGAGGAGGCCTCTTCGACGCCCCAGCCGCCCGGTTCCCTTTCCCGGCATTGGACTGTCCCTCCCGATGCATCGGCGTAAAAGCAGGCCATCCCGTCCCTTCTTCGACCTGCCTGTCCCCTGGGCAATCACGCCCGGTGACAGGGCGAAGGAATCGGACGGGGCGTGGAGAGAGAGGTGACGATGAAGACGATCGAAGTGCTGGCGAGGGACGGTCGGTCGGTTCAGGCACTACCGGCGCTGCCGGCAGCGCCGATCGTCGTGGCCCTGCTCTTGGCCTTGGCCATCGTCGGCCTCGCCAACACCAGCGCCCGGGCGGCGGAGTCCGCGCCACGTGCATCCGCGCCGACCCGCCCGACTCCGAGCCGAGTCAAGGACCTCGGGGAACGTCCTTCCTGTCCCGCCGGTTGGACCGACTTCACGAATCCGATCATCGGGCTCGAAGCCCACGTGCCCACCAACTTCTGGGTGCGATTGCGGGGTGGGACCATCCTGACGGTCGAACGGGTCGATCGCCCCACGGAGATGGTCTTTCTGCTGCCGCTGCGTCCCCGCGCCGGGTCGGACGCGCCCGCCATTTCCCGGCAGTTCGACCGGGTCGTGGCTGGAGCCGAACCCCGGTGGCAGGCGCAAGCGATTGGCGAGGATACCCCGGAGCGCGCTTCCCGGCGGTTCACCAGCGCGGTAGCGGGTCAACCGGTGGAAGGCCGGTACTGTACGGTTCTCGCCGCCGGTGGTTCCATGGCGTTCATCGTCGGATCGATGGCCCCCCAGGGTGGACTCGAGGCGGCGCTCCCCACGCTTCGCCTCATCGCGAACGGTCTGAGTTTCGCCCCGGCCCGTGGCCAATGGTCGCCGTACGCGTCGCCCGCCGGCGGGTTCACCCTGTCCCTGCCCGAGGGCTGGCAGGTGCAAAGCGGCGACGGGCAAAGCGGCAAGGACAACATCGATTGGGGGGCGTCGGACCCCCGGAAGGCTCTTAGCCGTGCTTTCCAGTGGTGTCCCCGCTTTTGCTCGCCGGCCCTGCTTCAGGACCCCCTTCACGTGATGCGGGGGTACCAGCCAGGACAGTTTGCGGACGCGACCCAGGCGATCCTGGGGGCCCTCAGCCAGATCGCCCAAAACCCGAAACTGCTCAAGCACTCGGTCAACCAGCCGCTGACCGATCTCTTCCGCGACCAGAACCGGCAGGTCGCGGGAATGCTGGCCGGCCTCAATGCCGGGCGGATGGATCTCACGGTTTGCGATTGCCTCGCCGCAGCGGAGGTCGATGGCGAACCGGTGCTGGTGGCGTTCGTCGCCGGTCTTCAGACCCTGACCCTGTCAGGCGGCTTCGCCGGGCCCTTGACGGACCTGAGCGTGACCTTGCGAGGCTGGTGCGCGCGGCCGGCGGAGTTCGTGATCGACTCGCCCGTCCTCGAACGCGTGAGCGCCTCGATGCAGCTCACCCCGGCGTTCATCCGGCGGATCGTGCAGGGCAACGCCATGGCGGCGGAGAAGATCCGCGAGACGTATGCCGCCATGAGCCGGATCGACGATCAGATCCGGCACAGCCGTTGGGAGACCATGGATGCCATCGCCGAGATGAACTACGACACCCTCCGCGATACCGGCGGCTACGTGAACGAGTCCACGGGCCGCATCGAACAGATCGCTCCCGAGAAGGTGGTGAAGAACAGCTCCGGCGAACTCGTCTCCCGCGAGGAAGTCGAGCGCGGCGTGAATCCCAACGAAGCGACCGTCCTGCGCGACGCCCACGCCGTCGACTACATGCGCGGCGTCTTCGGGCGGATCGAGTTTTGAGCGCGCTACTGCCGGACCCCGGCGGGGCGCGGCCCGTCGTCGGGGATCACGGAGTGTTACGCCTCCGAATCAGGCGTGCACCGACGGTTCCCACTCCAGTCCGGGTTCGTTCCGCAGGTCGTCTTTTCCTTCCTGCAACAGGCGGAGGCCCATGAACCGGCAGTAGCGCCGCACATCGCGGGTGTGATCCCCGTAGAAGATCACGCGATGCAGGCCGCAGGACCAGTTCTCCAGGAACCGATCCACCTCCGCCACCCGCATGGTCAGCTTCGTGCGACACGCCCGTTCCTCGAACGGACTGTCCACCGCCTCGCCCGTCGAGAAGAGCAGGATGTCGGTGCCGATGAGGCGGGCCATGGAGACCTTGCCCCCGAGGGGGAGCCGGACCTGCAGGGACACGCCCTTGCCGTCCTCGAGGTGGCTGCGCAGCACGTACGGGGATTCCGGGGTGCCGGGGCCCAGCATCTGCGTGGCGGCGACGCAATGGGCGTGGATGATCGCGTTGTTCGGGAGGTCGAAGATCGGGTCGGTCACGAAGCCCGGTTTGCCCACGAGATGCTGGAAGAGGAGTTGCGTCATGGTGGACTTGAGGTCCGCCTCGCACACGCCGCACTGGCCGGCGTTGTTCAAGCGCGCGAAGCCCAGGCACGGATAACCCATGCCCCGATCCACCAGCCCCATCCCCAGGCAATTCATCGTCACCGCCTCCGCCCGGTGCTCGGCCATCAACTGCTGCATCGCGACATACATCCGGGACGACCGCAGCACTTCCTCCCGCGTCGGTTCCACCACCTTCTCCGCGCCCTGCAGCCAACGCTCCGCATCCGCCCGGGCCGCCGCCTCATCCACCCCCCGATAGACGTTCTCCAGCTCGGGCAATCCCAACGATCGGATCTCAGTGCCGAACTTCGCCCGGATCGAATCACAGTACTTCGCGTCGGCGGCGTGCTGGCTGAGGTGGAGAACCCGGGCTTCGGCCAGCCGGTGAATCGCCCGGAACGGACGCACGGCCACCGCCAGGTCGCGGTAATCGGAACTTGGCAGCGCCTCGATCCGTTTCCCTTGGCGCTGCAGCGCGGCAATGGTGTGCCACTCGTGCCCGCTATACGGCGGGAAGAAGACCATCACCGGCTTGTTCGCCTCCAGCAATGCCTGCATCTGTGGGCCCGTCCCCAGCGTGAGGTGGATCGCCAGAATGCCGTCCGTCGTCGCCGCCAGCTCCTGCGCCCGGGCGACCTCGGCCGTCGTCCGGACCAACCCCGCATCGACGAACTCGATGTCGGCCAACTCCGTTTCCAGCTTCGCGAATGAGTCCTCGAACCGCTTCATCTCGGCTGGGAGATCGACCGTGGAGCTGGGCCACCCGGGGTGCGGATGGCCCAGATAGACCCGGCAGACGCGCGTCCGGGAGCCATCTGCTCCCGGGGCAGCAGCCTCGGCCGCGCGGGAGATCCGTTGCAGGAACGGGAACCAGGCTCCGGCGGCCACGACACCCGCACCGCCGCACTGCAGAAAGCACCGACGGGTGATCGACATGTTCATGGGATTCCTCCTGTTTGAAGTTTCCGAGCTTTCCACCAGGCACCGGCGTCGGAATGCACGATCGGTTCCGAAGCGCCGGGGTCGCCCACGCCCATAGAACCCTTCCGCCCGAAGAACAAGGATCCGGGGGCGAAATGGGATCAATCCCTCTTGGCGGATGCCGGGGTGACGACGAGTCCGAAATGATCTCGGATGGGCCTGTCATCCACGGCTCTGCTGGTTCAACTACCTGAAATCAGGCAGGAGCCGGCACGTGGCAGAGGGGCCGGGCCCGCGTTCCGTGCATCCCCAGGTTGTCGGTGCGGTGGACCGTACCAAAGCGGCGGCGCGCGTTGCTTCCCGCCGCACTCCAGGAGGAGCGGCGCGCCTTGGAGTGCACCGAGGAGCCCGGCGAGGCGGCGCTTTGGTATCCGGTCACCCACCATTCATGGATGCACCGGCCCGCGTTGGTATCGGCTTCTGGGGATGGACGTCGACTCCCGCTTCTGGGAGAAACCATGGCGCGGGCCGTTTGGGTCCGGCTCGGAGCCATCTGCCGACGCGGCGATGGCGACGATGAGGATTTCCTCGTTGCGATCCACCGTAGCTGACCTGCCATGAATCCCGTGACCCTATTTCGATCCCTTGTGCTTGCGAGCGCGCTTCCTACCCTGCACGGGTCCGCCTGGGCGGCAACGTTGATCTGGACGGGGCTGCGGACGCTGACTGGCACAAGCCGGAAAACTGGGATCCGGCGCAGGTTCCGGACGCAGTGGATAGTGCCCAGATCACTTCGGGCACAGTGACGTTAACGGCTGCGTCTCAATTCGCGGTGCTGCATGCCGACAAAGCGACCTTGAGCGGGACCAACGAGGTGGTTGGGCAGTTGGTGATGACGAACAGCACGGTGACCGGGGAACTGCGGGTGAGGAGCGGAGGGTTGCTGCGGTTGGCGGGCGGTAAGGTAGACGGGAAGACGGAGGTGGAAGCCGGTGGAAAGATGGAGTGGTTGGCCGGGTATGTGGGCGGGACGATGGCGGTGGACGGGTTGCTGGATTCAAGTGGGCCTGCGCAAAAGTAGGGTTCGCCTCAGTTGGGTTCGCTTGGACGATGTTGCGGAGGGACAATAAAGATAGGAGCGGACGTTTCCATTAGTGGATTTCCAGCCCGACGAACCGGCCGCAATGGGGAAAGCACCAATGACCCTTCCGTCGCGTCCCAACAACATTTGAATGAAAGCGATCCGCCATCCGCAGAGCTGGAGCTCGGTAACACGAGGATCGGGCTCTTTCTTGGTGGCGTCGCAAGCAGCCGTCGAGAGGATATCACAGTACCTTTAGTGAGATCTATCTGGTGCCTGGTTTGAGTCGGCGCCTTGCTCTGGTTTACATGCCGATCCTCCAGTTGGGGTCGAAGGTCTTTCTGCTGTTCTTGCATCGGAGCCGCGAGCTTTCAGCTATCCGGCAGGTGATTTCCTTTTGTGCCAACGTTCTGGCTGGCCTCCTGATCACCCCGCTGCTGGTTTACCAGCACATGACGTTCGTTCTGGGCATCCTGTTGGGGAAACCCGTGAAATGGACAAGTCCGTCTCGCAATCCCAACGATGGAGTGATGTCGGCGCTGGCGCGCATGAGTTCATCCTCCCCCAGGCCAGCCATGCCCGTTGAGCCCATGGATGCGGAGATCGACGCCGCCGTCGCGGCGTGGCGGGCCAAACACCAACTGCGAGCGGACGATCCTGTCCTCCTCGTCACCGGGGTCTTCCACATCTACCAACACCATTCCCTCCGACTCCAACCGTGGGGAATCTCGTCCTCCTCCCCGGGCGTCGGCGCGAAGACGGCGCCCGATGGCATCAGCCGCTCAGCGGCCGCCATCGGCCTGCTTCTCGCGGCCCTGGGTGGCTTCGCGGTGGGGAGGGGGTGGCCATGACCTTGGAACTCGAGTTCCTGGGGATCCTGAAGGCTGCCCTCCTGCCCGTGGCAGGCATCGCGTCGCTGGCGGTGGCCTTCTGGCTCATCCTGCGGAGGCAACCGCCGGCGGGCACCGTCGTCGCGCGTTTGGGAGGGCTGACCTGGCACCAGAGCCAGTTTTGCCGTGGCTGGCTCATCACCGGCTCCTCAGGCTCAGGGAAGACCACGTCGGGCATCAACCAGATCGCCCCAGGTGTTCCAGAACGTCCCGAACTGGGGTGGCCTCTGCGTGGATGAGAAGGGGGTCTATACGGAGACGCTGGAGGCCATGGCCGCGCATTGCGGCCGCTCGGAGCACCTCATCCACCTGGAGGTCCGGCCCGATGACGCCGATCTGACCTGGAGGCCGCGGCACCGCTTCAACCTGACGGGCGATCGCACGATCCCCTTCTCCACGTATGCCAAGTTCGTCGTCGATACGGCGACGAGCCTGGGGCAGGGAGGTGACAAGGGGTTCTTCAAACCCCATCTGCTCCGGACCCTCCGGGACCACGAATGCGTCTTTGTGCACTGCGAGCGCGGGTTCCGACGGCGAACGCTCGCTCCTTTGGACGCCCGGGGAGCGATACCCGGGTGGTATCGTAGGTGGTAGCAAACCGTGCCGTTCGGAATCGAGATAGGTGCGGTTCGTCGGTTCGATTCCGACCGACCCCCGCCTTCATGTTCAGGATGTTGGTGTTCCGCGGCTGGCAGCTGCGTCGGGACGCCGACTGTCAGTACAAATGTCAGTGGCCCATCCCCACGCGGGTGGGGAGAACTGTCGATTGTCCGTTCCTGACCCCATCGTCCCGCGCATTCAAAGCCTCGTGGCGGCGCATATCCCATTCGAGAGGATTGTTGGCCACAGGGGGGGGAGCTCGGTTTGAAATTTCTGGAGGCGCTTCCTGAGGGCTTGGACCGCTATGCTTCGCCGACGGCGCGGAGCACCTCATCTTTGAGCGAGGCCCTCAGGTGGAAGCCCGCATCTACTTCAAGCTGTCGCAGGACCGGACCGATGGTGCCCAGATGGCCTGCGCGCTTGGCCGCAACCAGCACGCCCACCAGCCCGATGATCGGAATGCCTTCGCGCAGCGCGGCGGCACGGCCGGGTGCATCATCGATCAACAGTCGGTCCGCCTTGAGTTCGAGAGCGAGGCAGATGGCCTCCGCTTCGCCAAGGTCGAGCTCCTCCGAAAGCCTCGCCATCTGTCCCATTTCGACCGGAGCGATACACCGCACGAAATCAGGGACACGGACGTGGAAACGAAGCAATTCGCGTAGAACCGCAGGCGGAATCAGGACCTTCCCGAACAGGCACGGCAACAACTCCTCTCGACCGATGGTGAGGAGGTTGGAAATGGACGACGTGTCGCTGACGACGATCATCGCCGGGCGAATTCGGCGGCGGCTTGAAGGTCCTGAGCAAGGTCCTCGGCGGTGTAGTTCACCGGGATGCGCCGACGGCCGAGCTCCCGTTGGAACTGCGGAATCGAGAGGTCGGCGGCCTCCGCGGCGGTTCCCATCGTCACGCGTCCGCTCGAATACATGCCGACCGCGAGGTCGAGGCGCGCCTCACTCGGGCTCAACATGGCCTCAATGCGGTGGGGTAGGACCACGTTCATAGCCCCTCAATACTCCGAGGTGGATCTGCGTTCAATTCCGGTCTCCTTGGCGATCACTGCCGGATCGGTTAAGTCCCGGCCGCCCGAGGTCGGATTCCCCCGGGCTCCTCGCCCGGTCGCGCTGCGGTTCCCCGCCGCACTAGGCGCCAGACCCTCCCAGTCCCGCCTCTTCAGGGTTGCCGAACCGTTCCCCGAAAGTCGCTCGTGCCCTGGCGGGTTCTGGCGACTCCGGGCAAGGCACGCCCGTGCCCGGGAACGGAACCCTGGGAGAGAGGGAAGGAACCCATGCTCCCCACGTTGTCCGCGATCCACGCCTCATCGTGCCTCACTGGTCTACCGATGTCCTGGCTGAGGTGCGCCGAACTCACGCGGAAAAGCTGGGCTGGCCGGCGTACCTGGTTGACCTGTTCCAGACCGAAGTCGGCGTCGCCTTTCCCGACGCGGAGATCCGCGGTTACCAGGGGTTGATGCCTGGCTTGACCAACGACCCCAAGGACCGCCACGTGTTGGCCGCCGCCATTCGTGGTGCTTGCCCGCTGATCCTGACGTTTAACCTCAAGCATTTCCCGCTGGCATCGCTGGCTGGTTGAACGTGCTGGGTGAGACTGCCGAACCCCAGAGGTCGGCAGCATAGTCCTCGGCGTGCGACCGGGTCACGTCGTGGAGAAACGGGATGGTCGCTTCCGCCGCCCAGGTCTGGAAACGGCGCCACATGGCTTCGTACCCGGCCAGCGTTCGCGCCTTCGGTTCGGACTCGCGGTTCGCGCATTTCCGCCACTCCGTCCACCCGTCGGCGATCCGCACCTTCCGGTCCTGTTCGGCCCGCAGTTCCCGAGCGAATTCGTCGCGCACGCGCGCCTGCTGCTCAGGCGGGAGGGCTCCGCGGACCTTCAGGAGAATTCGTCGTGCACTGGCCAGGTGCTGGCCGGCCGACGCCAGGATCACGGGATCGTCGAGCAACGCGAGCAGGCGCTGAAACGGCTTCGTATCCGAAGGCAAGTTTGGCGAGGTCGGAGGCGCTGAAATTAGTTGTAAGTACTTAAAGCTGAATGGTGCGTCCGGTAGGGCTCGAACCTACAACCTTCTGATCCGAAGTCCTATTCGGCCCAATTCCCCCATTTTGCCCAATGTGGACTCTCGTGCCCAGATGTCTCTCGCGCAGCATCTTACAGAGTGTCTTTAAAGACCCGAGTGGACAGCTTTGGACCCAAAAACAGGCCATCAGTATCAAAAAACAGTATCAAACGCCGGAGCATCTGATTTCGCCTGATCACCCCAAATCCGGGGTGCCCCAAACCCTGCCGGACCAGAGGAAGGTGGACCATCCGTCGGCGCTCCAGGATGCCCCAGGACGCGCCGGAGAAGTCGCGGAGGGCCTCCACCGCGGCCAGATCCAGGGACCCCGGCGCACGGGCCCACCCCCCACGTGGACAGACGAGCCCGGCAGCGCCCAATCCGATGGCTCGTACCGTGTGCGGCACCACCACCACCCTCTGAAGCCGGCTTGTGGTGGAACCCTCGAGCGACTACGGTTCGCCCGTGGATCTCGTCGTCCAGGTGCCAGATGATGTCGCTCGGGCAATGCGCGTCCCGGAAGGCGAGAGGCAGAGGCGTGCGCTGCTCGAGCTTGCCTGTGGCCTCTACGCGCAAGGAGTTCTCCCGGGCGGCAAGGCCGCGCAATTGGCCGAGATGCCAAGGCTGCGGTTCGGCGAGGAATTGGCCACCCGGAACATCCCCCGTCACTACACGGACGAAAATCTGCAACAAGACCTCGGCGAATGATCGTGGTGAGCAATACCTCGCCGGTCAGTAATCTGGCGATCATCGGTCGGTTATCGCTGCTTCGGGATCAGTATGGGCGCATACTGATTCCCCGTGCCGTCGATAAGGAACTGGTTCCCTCAGCAAGTGCATCCATTTCGGCTGTGCTTCAAGGATTTTGTTACGGTCTTGCCGCCAGATAGAACCAATAGCAGGCGGCGGGCACGGTGGTTTGGTTGAAGCAATTCTCGTTGTGCAAAGGATACCGCCCGAAATCGATGTACTGCTCGTTCACCGGCCAGTCGTACCAGTTGGGGGTCATTTTCTTTGCTGGTCCAAAGTTCAACAGCCATTGCTGCACCCAGGCATTCGCGCTCCGGCTCATTGCGTTGCCCTCGTTGCCCTGGCCGTAGGGAATGTGGCCCACCGGCACGTCGGGGTATTGGCCGCTGACCTGTGCGTCCACAAAGAAGGGGAAGTGTTCGGCGTTGTATCCAACGCTGGAGCAGTACGAGAGATTGTCCGGGTTGGCGCCGAGACTGTAGTTCGCCCCTTGCACCGCGGCGGCGAGGTAGGCGGGTTTCTTCGTCAGTTCGTACGCGTAGATGAGCGCCAAGCCGCCCGCGCCAGGCGTGGTGAAAAAGCGGCTGACGAAAATCATCGGCATGTCGGTGCGATGGCCGGTGATGATGTCGAAGGCGTTCTTGCGGCTGATCTCGATGGCGTGATCGGCGTAGGCCGCAATGCGTTCGATGGCGCATTTCTTCAACTCTGGATCGCCCACTTTGTCCGGGAGGCGGGCGTAGGCGAAATCGGTGTCGAGCTGGCTGAGATAGAGCGAGGCCTTGCCCGCAAGCTCGGAAGACTGCCTGAACGCCGCGTCGTAGGCCGGGTCACGGGTGACCGCCAACAGCTCCACGGCGGCCTGGGCCAGAACACCGTCCAATTCGAGAGGTTCGCCCTTCTTGAGCGCAATCAACTGCTGGTAGACCGGGTCGTCCGCTTTGTTGTGCGCCTGCGCCCAAGCCCACGCCCGCTTGGCTGATTCCAGATACTCCGTCGAAAGTTTCGGGTCGTAGGAGGCCAGCACGCGAGCGGCGCGCGCCGCCGCCGCCGCGTAGCGCAGCGTCGTCACATGGTCCACGGAGTAAACGCCGGCGTACTTCAACATCGAACTGGTCTCACCGCTGGGGCAGCCCCAGCCGTCGCCGTAGCCGCCGCGCACGCCGCCGTCGGGTAGTTGCAGACTCTTCCACATCGGCATCTGCCACATCGCCTCGTCGAGGATGTCGGGGAGGTTGTTCTCCATCTCCACCGCCGGCAGCGAGAGTTTCATGCGGGCAAACGCCGCGGGATTCAGGTCGTAGAGGCCGAGCAAATCGTAGGTGGCACTGAGATGCCCACCCATCGTGTCCCAATCGCCGGCATCCTGATATCCGCCGGGGACGATGCTGACGCGCTCCAGCGGCCCGCTCTGCGCGAGTTCGATCATGTGCTTGCCCCGCGCTCCTTCCTGTCCTCCCTGCTCAGGCATCTTCATCTGATAGAACTGCACGCCGTCGTCGGGATGCAGAGTGCGTTTGCGGGTGAAGGCGCAGGCGGGCGGCCCCAAGTCAATGCCTTGCCGCTGCGAGAGAATCCCCTGCATGGCGGCTTTGAACGGCGTTTCCCACACGTCAGCCGCGATGCGGAACGGCCCGCTCATGCCAATGCCCGGAACGAACACGCGATATTCGCCGGGCGCAGTGCAGGCGCTGAAGTCGAGGCGATAGACAGCCGCTTTGGTGTAGTCCAGTTTTTCGTGGATGCTGATTTGTTCCTCCGCGCCATCGGCTTTGGCAAGTTCCGCCTTCCCGGTGAAGACGGGTTTACCGGCGGCACCTACCAACTCGAAGGCATCCGCCTTGGGCGTGCAACTACCGTCCTTCCCGTCCTTGTCCACGCCCATCCAAAAAGAGAGATAGGCCCGCTTGTAAGGATCGTCCGGGCGATAGCCGGTCTGGATCGCGTGGAGGGCGAGGCTCCGTGCCTCGCGCGGTTTGTGCGTGTAGGCGACGGTTTCCTTGGACGTGTTCACGCCCACGAAGCGAATGGAGTAAGTCGCGCCCTCCTTGAGCGGCGAAGGCAGTTTCAGTGAAATGGTGTAGAGAAAAGGAAGCGGTTGACTGTAGCCGTTCGGCTTGCCTTTGCGGAAGACCGCCACCGGCGCGATGGGTGCGGCGTAGGCCGGATCATCAGCGGATTGGATCATGTAAGCGGCGGGCACGTCCACAACCGCTTCCTCGAGTAACTGGCCGGTAGTCGAGTTCTCGATGAACACTTGTTTGCCGTCCGGGGACAGCAGGCCCAACTTGGTCCGCTTGTTGTTCAACTTTCGGTAAAGAACCCTCGGAAAATAGTCCACTACCTTGCCATCTTTCACCTCGTGCCGCGGCTTGTCCGTTTCCTCCGTCACGACCTCGTCGCCGCGCTGAGCTTCATAGGGCTTCAGTTCGTTATTCACATGCTGTCCTGCCTGCAATGCGATGGCGATGACATCCGATGCCACGGCGCAGACGTGCTTCTCCTCCGGCCCATCCGCCGGGTGTTTGGCGCCTTTCGTTAGGAATTCCTGCCGGGCCTTCTCTTTGGCCTCAGCTTCCAGGCGCTTCGTTTCCGCCTCTTTGGCGAGCAGTTCCCTGAGCTTGGCTCGCTGGGCGCGCAACTCATCCGTCGGTGGCACGAGCACGATCCCGGAGAGCACGACATCCGCCGGGTTGCCGCCCCAGTCGCCGATGACCATGTAACTCGCCAAGCCATCCAAGCCGGGCGTCTTGCCTGGTTTCTCGATGTTCTGCGGCTCGGCCAGCGATGCGCCGTTGTCGGCCACCAGTTGCTGGGGCGCGCCGGACTTCAGTTTCCGCAGGTCGAACTTGTAGGTGTGGCTGGTGCCATCGGAATCGCTGAGGTGCAGGCTCAAGGTGCCGGCCTTGTTCTGCTCGCCCACTGTCAGCGCCATCGCCGGTGACCAGTCGCCGAAGCCCGGCAGGTTCACATTCAAACCGGCCACACCCGCGCCGCCTTGGGCGTTCTCCGCAACGATGTGGGTTCCGTTCGGCGTGACGGCGAAGGCCTTGGGCGCGTTCTCCCATGAGCCGAAGCCGAACATGAACGGCTTGTCACAACGGCTGATGACAGGACTGGGTTGGGTCGCCGCTTCAGCCGCCGGTGTGTTGGCCGGCGGCAGGAGAAGACCGATGGTTTGCAGGAGGATCAGTTGGTGAGCGCATGTTTTCACTTTCGTGGTCGTGATTCGATGTGGCCGCTACTTCGGCGATGGCCGAGTTTGCCAGCCGTCCACGGTGAGTTCACCGTGAACGCCGCACTCGAACTTGAGGGGTGCCCCGAGGCCAGCAGGTTTTTCGGTTTGTGGGTTGGCGAAGCGGTTGGTGTCGGAAACGTTGACGAGGGTGTTGTTTTGGATGACCGAGCCATAGCTCTCCTTGCAGCGCAAAAGCGGACGCGCCTGCCCCTGGCACTCAATGAGGTTGTCCCGGATGGTAATGGTCTTGAAATCGCACCCAGGATTCAAACCGATGAGACCATCCTGGCGGGGTGTGACGGTGGTCCGGGTGATGATGTGGTTGTTGCGGACCTCCAGGTTGTTGAAGATCTCATTGATCCAGACGATTCCGCGGCCGGGATTGCTGACCAGGTTGTTGTGGAAGCTGGCGGGGCCTTTGGCCGGAGCGTTGCCAAAGCCGGAGATGAGGTTGCCGTGGTCCTTCTGCACATCGAAGTCGAAGAGGTTATGGCTGATTTCGATGCCGTTGCGAACGAACTCGATCGAATAACTGTCGCGAAACCAGTTGTGGTGAAGGTGGAAGGTGCGGCCGCTTTTGGGGACCGATCCGCCGGCGTATTTGGGCACCGAGATGGTGCCGTGGCAAATGTTGTGATCGATCTCCATATCCTCGTCGTCCTCGAAGGGAAACTCGATCGAGAAGTTCACCTGGATGGTGTTGTGGTGGATGTGGCAGCGTTTCCCCTGGCGGCCCTTGATCCCGTAGAACTCGTCGGCTTCGCCCATCTGGGTACGCACAAAGCGGTTGTGGGAGATCTCGCAGTCGGCCATCCAGATCGGGAAGATCGCGCCCCCGGTGATGCCGCCCTTGAGTCCAGGCTCGCCTTTGTCCCAGCGCCCACCAGCATCGATGAATTCACAATCATGGATCTTCGCCCCCTGCATCCCGAAGGTGCGGATGCCCGACCACAGCGTATCTTTGATCTGCAAATGGTGCAGATGCAGCCCCTTGTGAAACCAACTGAAGATCGCCCCATGTAGCTGAGGGCCCTGCAGAGTCATGTCCGAGATCGTAACGCCGGAGGTGTCGCGTTTGATCCGAATCAAGTAGGCATTGACATCAAGTGCATCCAGCTTAATCTCCTGATCGGGCAGCGTCTTCGTGGAGGGTTTCCAAGCGGCCACGTGGGTGATGATCGTCTTTCCCATGCCCGCGCCTTTCAGTGTCATCCCGGCTTTCAGCTCAAGGGTTGCCTCCATTTCGTAAGTGCCGGCGGCGATCTCAATGGTTGCACCTTCAGCCCCGTCGCGCACGGCGGCGACGAGTGCGGCGGTGCTGTGAATGACTTCGCCGGCGAGGCTGGGGCTTGAGAGCAGCGAAGTGAAGAGGAATAGAAGTGCGGCGCGTTTTATGATGGGCATAATCACAGTTTTGGACATATGATATTTGAGGTTGACCCCAATCGTTGGACCAGGGATCGCTGAATTTAAGTTATACTTTGGGGTCTGAAAGTGGTATTCTTGGAGTGACTCATTCCTACCGGAGCCATGGTCGCAGAATGACTCAGCCGTGTCCAGCCCGTAGGGAGCCCCGGAGGGGCGACCGGAGGGCTGGACACGGCTGGCGCGCCGATTGCGGCTCGGGGTTCTCATCTCCTGATTGGCTGTGCTCCGTACGCTGCGGGATCGTGGTACACGTCCGCCGGTGTCGCGTATCCGAGCGACTGGTGCGGACGGCAGTGGTTGTATTCCTTGAACCACCGGCCCATGCCTCGCCCCAGATCCAAACCGTCCAGGTAGTCCTGAAGGTACACGTCCTCGTACTTCAGGCTGCGCCACAGCCGTTCGATGAATCGGTTGTCCATCCATCGTCCCTTCCCATCCATGCTCACGGTCGTCCCTGCCGATTCCACCGCTTCGATGAACACCTCGGCGGTGAACTGCGAACCCTGATCCGTGTTCGAGATGTCCGGCACCCGCCGCCCCTCTCCCATCGCCCGCCCCCAGGCCCGAATGCAGAACTCGCTGTCGAGCGTGTTGGAGATCTCCCACGACAGCACGTAGCGGCTCCACCAGTCCATCACCGCCACCAGGTACATGAAGCCCTGTTGCAGCGGGATGTACGTGATATCGCTGCACCAGACCTGGTCTGGACCGTGGATATCCAAGCTCTTGAGCAGGTAGGGATAGATCCGATGCCCAGGCCCGGGCAGGCTGGTTCGCGGCTTCGGATGGATGGCCTCGATGCCCATCCTCTGTAGCAAGCGCACTACCCGTTTGCGGTTCACCGCCACCCCCTCGTTCTCCAGCAGTATCAGCAACCGACGGCTCCCGTACACGGGGTACTTCAGGTTGAGTTCATCGAGGCGGCGCATGATCGCCAGGTTCTCCGCCGTCTCCGGTTGGCACTCGTAGTACACGCTGCTGCGCGCCACACCGAGCAGGTCGCACTGATCGCGGATGCTCAGCACTTCCTCCGGGTCCACCAGTTCTCCGAACTCCATTACAGTCCCAGTTGCTTGGATTTGTTTTCATGAAGTCCAGATCGACGCTGAGCTCCCCGATCTTCTGGTGGAGGTCGGCGACCAGCCGCTCTGTGTCCTCTCCGGCCTTCCCGCCGCTCTCGAACAGTTCGGGTAAGCGGTCCCGGATCACCGCCTTCCACTGGCTGACCTGAACGTAATGCGCGCCTTGGGACCAGTAGGCGATCGGTCTCGGGCGGTGTAAATCACGGAGCGAGCGCGTCATATCACCGATCGTTTCGAGCGGCGAGCGCCAATACCGACCGCGCTGTGCTGGCTTGAACCGTTGGACACTTGGGCGTGGAAATTGCATCTCAGGATACCCCACCAAACTCCGGAGGGAAAGCATCAGCCGAGGCGTCATATCGGCTTCAGCACCCGTCATGCCGGGCAGGCGTCCGTGTATGCGTGGTGGGAGTCTAGCGGCAAGCGTCCGACCCAGCCACTATACTTTTGGATAGCCAGCGAAGCCAGCACGCCCGAATATGATGCCACGATTGAAAGTTACGAATATGGCAAAAAACCGTTTGAGTTCTATCCTGCCGGTGTGCCACTCCCTGCGCCGTTGGGCCGCCGCGCTGGCCGCGTGTGCCACACTGCTCGCCTCCACCTTCGCCGCCCTGGAACCTCCCTCGTATCCGCCCGTGACGTTCCCCGACGCAAGCGGGTGGGGACGGAATGTTCAACGCACCATGCGGCTGCTGGCCACGAGCACCCCGACGAACCGGAACAAGGTGTGCATTCTCTTCTACGGCCAGTCCATCACGGAGCAGAAATGGGCGAAGTTGGTCGAAGACGACCTCCGGCGGCGCTTTCCTCACGCGAACCTCGTTATCGAGAATCGCTCTCTCGGCGGGTTCGCGTCGCAAATGCTGATCAAGACCGCGGAGACCGACTTGTACCCGTTCCAGCCTGACCTGCTAATCTTCCACGTTTACGGCGCTCATGACAAATACGAGGACATCATCCGCCACACGCGCGAGCGCACGACGGCCGAAATCCTGATGCAGAACGACCACGTCACCAAGCCGTCGGATTTCACCGAGGAGACCGATCCGGAGAAGCTGCCGCCCGCCGGCAAACACTGGGATGCCTTCATGAACCACAACTGGCTGCCCTCGCTCGCGAAGAAGTATGGCGCGCAGTTGTGTGATCAGCGCGCGTTGTGGAAGTCGTATCTCACGGAGAACAAGCTGGAGCCGAGGGCGCTCTTGCGCGATAGCGTGCATCTGAACGCGCACGGCGAATGGCTCATGGCCGAGTGCGTGAAGTCGTATCTGCGCTACGAACCGAAGCTCGGCTCGTCGTCCGCCGAGGATTGGGTGAAGACTTACGAAGTGGGCAAGGACGTGCGCTGGGCTGACGGCAAACTGCGGCTGGACTTCGACGGCAGCAGCGTGGAGGTCATCCGCAAAACGGGCGTCGCCGCGCCCGCTGTGGTGCGCATCGACGAACAAAAGCCGTCGGAGTTTGCGGAGCTGTACGGCTTCACGCGCGCGGTCACGAAACCTGAGGGCAAGTGGCTGGTGAAGTGGCCGGTCATCGCGCCCATTGGTTCGGAGAAGCCGTTGCTCGTCGAGGACTGGACGCTCGAAGCGCACAAAGATCCCGCGAGTGAGAAGCTCTTCACCTTCACACTCACCGGCTCGAAGACCGGCGCGGACGGCGAAGGTCGGAGCGATCAGAGATTCGTCTCGAGGTCCGGCCGGGTGGTTATCGCGCCGGAGGATTGGAACGTGACCTATGCCCTGAGCCTCGCGGGCATCAAGCCCATGCCGGATGCCTTCATCGTGAATTGGAAAGTCGAACCGCGATTCGTGGATGAGTTCGTTTCGACCGGTGTGACGAATGCGACCGTTGAGACGATGGTGACGCTCGCGCAAGGTCTGCCGAACACGAAGCACACGCTGGAAATCTCCGGCAGCGAAACCACAGCCATCCGAGCCATTCGTGTCCACCAACCGCCGCTGGGGATGAGGGCAGCAAAATGAACAGCCGATTGCGAATTGTCAGCGCGAACAGATTCGGCCTGGGGCTGATGGCCCTGTCGCTCTGCGCCGCTGGTCCGAGTCCAGCAACGGCCGCCCCTGGCGCGACTTCCGCTTCCGAGACCTCGTCTGTCGTGCGCATCGTCAAGCAGGATGGTGGCTGGCGGTTGTTGCGCAACGGTGAACCGTACTTCGTCAAGGGGGCGGTGGTCGGCCCTGGCGGATCGCTCGACGTCCTTCAGCAGGCCGGTGGAAACTCGGTCCGCACCCACGCCGGCACGCTCGACGAGGCGCAGCGCCGCGGCTTCACGGCACTGGTCGGTTTGCCGCTCGGCAATCCGCGCCAGGGCTTCGATTATGCGGACACGAACAAAGTGGAGCAGCAGTTCAACCGGGCGCGCGCGACGGTCCGCAGATATCGCAACCACCCCGCACTGCTGTTCTGGAATCTCGGTAACGAGCCGGAGATTCACACCACACCGGCGCAACGCGTGCCCGTGTGGAGCGAGGCCAACCGCCTCGCCGAGATGATCAAACGGGAAGATCCGAACCATCCCGTCATGGTCGTCATCGGCGGTCAGTATGCCGACATGTTGCACGAGTTGAACGAGCATTGCCCGGCGCTCGACCTCGTGGGCCTCAACTCCTATGCGCAGATGCTGACCTT